>NZ_WEKR01000010.1:0-104672 GCF_024105395.1 Paracoccus sp. 08
GTGCATCTGGCCGCCGACGGCCGCCACGTGGCGACATTCGCGCTGGCCGATCCCGAACGACCGGAATCCGCCGCGGCCATTGCCGCCCTGCGCGACATGGGCCTGCGGACCCAGATGCTGTCGGGCGACCTCCCCGCCACCGCGCAGGCCATGGGCGCGCGGCTTGGCATCGACCGGGCGCAGGGCGGGCTGACCCCCGATGACAAGCTGACGGCGATCCGCGCGATGGGGCCGGGCAGCGTCTTCGTGGGCGACGGCATAAACGATGCGCCGGCGCTGGCCGCCGCCGACACGGGCATCGCCATCGGCACCGGGACCGATATCGCCATCGAGGCCGCCGATGCGGTGCTGATGGCGGGCGATCCGCAGGGCGTCGCCCGCGCGATCCGCCTGTCGCGCGCCGTGATGCGCAACATCCGCCAGAACCTGTTCTGGGCATTCGCCTACAATGCCGCGCTGATCCCGGTTGCCATGGGCGCGCTGGTGCCCTTTGGTGGGCCGCAACTGTCGCCCATGCTGGGGGCCGGCGCGATGGCGCTGTCCTCGGTCTTCGTGGTGACCAATGCCCTGCGCCTGAGGACTGCCGCATGATCCTGACCCGCCGCCACCTACTGACCGCCGCCGCCGCCGCCACGCTGGTCCGCCCCGCCCAGGCACAGGCGCTGCCGCGCATCCTGTGCTTTGGCGACAGCCTGACCGCCGGTTTCGGCCTTGGCCCGACCGAGGGGCTGGTCCCGCAGCTGTCGGCCTGGCTGGCCGATGCGGGGCGCCCGGCGGACCTGATCGATGCGGGGCTGTCGGGGGACACGACCTATGGCGGCCGCGTGCGGATCGAGCTGTCGATGCGCCGCCACCGCCCCGATGCCGTCATGGTCGAGCTGGGCGGCAACGACATGCTGCGCCGCTGGCAGCCCGCAGATGCCGAGGCGAACCTGGACGCGATCCTGCAGACCGCGGGCAGCGGCGGGCGGCCCCTGCTGCTGGTCGGCATCCACGCCCCGGCGGGCCAGCCCGACTGGCGCCGCGCCTGGAGCGGGATCTGGCCGCGTTTGGCCGAACGCCACGGCGCGCTGCTGCTGCAGGATCTGTATGCGCCGCTGGCACAGGTGCCCGCGACCGATCGGGCGCCCCTGCTGCTGCGGGACGGGGTTCACCCGTCGGCGCAGGGGGTGGCGCTGATCGTCCGGCACCTGGGTCCGGTGGCCGCCCAGCTGGTCGAACGGGCGGCCTGAGGGGCCTCAGTGGCCCTGATGGTCGCCGTGGTCGTGATCGGCGGGGGCGGCATCCTCGCGCTGGTTGTCGACGACGACCTGCACCTCCTCGGTGCCGCAATCGCCGAAATCCATCGACAGGGTCAGCGTGTCGCCATCGGCCAGCGGTTCGGCCAGGCCCAGCATCATGATGTGGTCGCCGCCGCGGTTCAGGGCGTGGGTCTGACCGGCGGCGACGGCGATCCCGTCCTCGATCCGGGTCATCTTCATGACGCCGCCTTCCTCGACATGGGTGTGCAGCTCGACCCGCTCGGCCGCGTCGGACGACACGCCCTGCAGGGTGCAGGCGACCTGACGGTGGTTTTCCAGCTGCATGAAGACCGCGCCCACCTTGGGGTTGGTGCTGCGCGCATAGGCGTCGTTGGCGTGCATGCCGTCATGGGCAAGGGCGGCCACCGGGGACAGCACCGCGACGGCGGCCAGGATCGACAGTTTCATTCGGCAAGGTCCTTGGATGGGGCCGGGGCGCGCACAGGCCGCACCGCACGGGCCGGGGTTCCGGACATGCAAAAGCCCCGCCGGAACGGCAGGGCCATGCATCATCCGACGATCATCGGATCAGGCGGTCGCGGCAGCCGATTCGGCCTTGACCAGGTCGCGCTTGATCTTCTGGGCGCGGTCCGAGAGGTCGGTGTCCTTGGCTTTGGCCAGGAAGGCGTCCAGGCCGCCACGGTGATCGACCGAACGCAGCGCCGCGGCCGAGATGCGCAGCGAGTAGCCGCGGCCCAGCTTTTCGGACAGCAGCGTGACCTCGTTCAGGTTCGGCAGGAACCGGCGACGGGTCTTGTTGTTGGCATGGCTGACATTGTTACCGCTCATCGGGCCTTTGCCGGTCAGTTCGCAGACGCGCGACATGGTGTGTTCCTTCGTCTCAGCTGTGCGGGCGGGGGGTCCGTCCCAATGTGAAAAGGCGCCGCGAGGCAGCGCCCGGAATTCCGTTCGCGGGTGGCTACCGCATGAGGGGCGCGTCGTCAAGCCTTGTCAGGTGATTCCATAGCCGCGCTCCAGCGCGATCAGGCGCTCCTTGCGCCACAGGCCGCCCGCATATCCGGTCATGGTGCCATCTGTGCCGATGACCCGGTGACAGGGCACGACCAGCGCCAGCCGGTTCGCCCCATTGGCCGCCGCGACCGCGCGGACGGCGGTGGGATGGCCGATGGCCGCCGCAAGCTGGGCATAGCTGCGCGTCCGGCCCGCGGGAATCGCCTGCAGTTCCTGCCAGACGCGGGTCTGGAACGGCGTGCCGCGCAGGCGCACCGGCAGGTCCAGCCGCCCGTCGCTGCCCGCGAAGAACCGGGCCAAAGCGGCCTCGGCCCGGTCGGTCACCGCGGTGCGGCCCAGCCCGATTCGCCCCCCCGCCATCACCGACAGCCGCCGCAGCCCCTGGGGCAGCGCCTTGCGGTCGGTGAATTCCAGCAGGTGCAGGGCGTCGTCATCGGCGATGGCGATCATCCCGCCCAGGGGCGTATCGATCCAGTCCGCGCGCAGGTCCGCGGCCCCCCGCATCTGGTGCGGGGCATGCCCGAACAGGCGTGTAAAGGCCTGCCGGAACCCCGATGCCGAATCGAACCCCGCGTCCAGCTGTGCGTCGATCATCCTGCCTCCTTGCGTCAATGTGGTCAGGCCCGCGCGCAGCCGTGCCGCGCGCGCCAGCTGCAGAAAGCTGGTGCCCAGATGCTGGCGGAACAGCCGCCGCACGGTCGAGGGGTCGTGCCCCAGGGCGGTCAGCTCCGCCTCGGACCAGCGGTGGGCGGGGTCGGCGGCCAGCGCCGCACCCAACGTGGCGACCAGCGTCGGCACCTGCCCTTCGGGACGGCAGCGCAGGCAGGGGCGGAACCCCGCGGCCCGCGCGGCGGCGGCATCCGCGAACCAGCGGCAGTTGTCGCGCCGCGGCTTGCGCGCCGGGCAGCTCAGCCGGCAAAAGATCCCGGTCGAGGTGACGCCGACCAGCGCCCGCCCGTCATATCCCGGATCGCGCGCCAGCAGCGCGGCATACAGATCGTCATGGTCCGGCATCGCCCCCTCCTGTGCGGACCGGTCTAGCCGATTCGCGGACAGGGCGGGGCGCGTTTTCGGGCATTTCATCGCGGCTGCCGCAACCAGTCCAGCATCTGGCGCGCCGCCTCGACCGGGGGCAGCGCGCCTTGGGTGACACGGGCGCCCAGATCACTGATGCGCGCGCGGGCGTCCGGGGCGTCCAGCTGCGCCAGCAGCCCACCCTGCAGTTCGGCCATGAACCAGTCGCGCGCCTGTTCGGCCCGGATGCGGTCGAAATGACCGGCATCGCGGCGCCAGTCGGCCAGATGGCGCATGCAGGACCAGGCCTCGGGCAGGCCCGCGCCGGTGGTCGCGCTGACCGGCATGGCCTTGGGAAAGCCGTCGGGATCCTGCGGGCGCTTGCGCAGCAGGCGCAGCGCGCCCGCGTAATCGGCCACCGTCCGGCGCGCGGGCGACAGCAGGTCGCCATCGGCCTTGTTCACCAGAATCAGGTCGGCCATCTCCATGATGCCGCGCTTGACCCCCTGCAATTCATCGCCGCCCGCAGGCGCCAGCAGCAGGATGAACAGGTCCGACATCTGTGCGACCAGGGTTTCGGACTGGCCGACGCCCACCGTCTCGATCAGGACGACGTCGTGGCCCGCGGCCTCGCACAGGCGGATCGCCTCGCGCGTGCGGCGGGCGACGCCGCCCAGATGGGCGCTGGACGGGCTGGGCCGGACATAGGCGCGGGGGTTGCGCGACAGAAGCTCCATCCGCGTCTTGTCCCCCAGGATCGAACCGCCCGACCGGGTCGAGGACGGATCGACCGCCAGCACCGCGACGCGCAGCCCCTGTTCGGTCAGCATCGTGCCGAACGCCTCGATGAAGGTCGACTTGCCCACCCCCGGCGTGCCCGACAGGCCGATCCGCAGGGCCGTGCTGTCGGGCAGCGCCGCGATCAGGCGGCCTGCGCGGTCGCGGTGGTCGGGGCGGCCCGATTCCACCAGGGGGCGCCATCCCGCGTGGAGGTCCCGTCATGCCCATCCTGTCCCGCCGCACCGTCCTGATGGGCGCCGCGGTCGTGATGCTGCCCCTGGGGGTGCGGGGTGCGCCGCCGTCGGGCTGGCGGCTGATGATGGTCGAATCGCCCGCCTGCCACCATTGCCGCGCCTGGCATGCGCAGATCGGGCCGGGCTATGCGGCCTCGGCCGCGGGGCGGGCCGCGCCGATCCTGCATGTCGACGTGGATGGCCCCTATCCCGATGGGCTGGCACTGGCGCGGCGACCCTGGATCACGCCCACCTTCGTGCTGCTGTCGGATGGATCCGAGGCGGGCCGGATCGAGGGTTATGTCGGCCAGCGCTATTTCTATCCCGTGCTGGAGGAGATGATGCGCGGTGCGGGACTGACACTGGGCGCGTGATATTCCCGCGGTGGCGGCGGGCCGGGCTTTCTGTCGCAGTCGGCATGCGCTAGTCAGGCACCCAGACAATTTGCGAAGGTGCCGCCATGCATGACATCCGTGCGATCCGTGACAATCCCGATGCCTTCGAGGCGGCGCTGAACCGCCGCGGGCTGACCGGCCTGACCGCGCAGATCCTGTCGCTGGACGAGGCCCGCCGCGGTCGCATCGCCGCCGCCGAGACCGCGCAGGCGGACCAGAACAAGGCCAGCAAGGACGTGGGCGCCGCCAAGGCGCGGGGCGACGACGCCGAGTTCGAGCGTCTGCGCGCGCTGGTCGCCACGACCAAGGCCGACATCGCCCGCATGCAGGCAGAGGCCGCCGATCTGGACGCGCAGCTGCGCGATCTGCTGCTGGGTATTCCGAACCTGCCGCTGGACCGTGTCCCCGAGGGCCGGGACGAGGACGACAATGTCGAGCTGCGCCGGTGGGGCACGCCTGCGGCACTGGACTTCGCCCCGGTCGAGCATTTCCAGATCGCCGGCGTCGTGCCGGGCATGGATTTCCAGACCGGCGCCAAGCTGTCCGGCAGCCGCTTCGTCGTGCTGAAGGGGGCGGTCGCGCGCATCCATCGCGCGCTGGCACAGTTCATGGTCGACCTGCATGTCGACCAGCACGGGCTGGAGGAGACCTGGACCCCCGTCCTGGTGCTGGAACAGATGATGCTGGGCACCGGCCAGCTGCCCAAGTTCGGAGAGGACAGCTATCTGACCCGCGAAGGGTACTGGCTGATCCCCACATCCGAGGTGACGCTGACGAACACCGTGAACGGCGACCTGCTGGACCAGGCCGCCCTGCCCCGCCGCATGGTCGCGCACAGCCAGTGCTTCCGATCCGAGGCAGGCAGCGCGGGCCGCGACACCACCGGCATGCTGCGCCAGCACCAGTTCGAGAAGGTCGAGATGGTGTCGATCACCGACGCCGATACCGGTCTGGCCGAACATGACCGCATGACCCGCTGCGCCGAGGCCGTGCTGGAGGCGCTGGAGCTGCCCTATCGCACGATGATCCTGTGCACCGGCGACATGGGCGCGGGCGCGCGCATCACCCACGACCTGGAGGTCTGGCTGCCGGGACAGGACCGCTATCGCGAGATCAGCAGCGTCAGCTATTGCGGCGACTATCAGGGACGGCGGATGAACGCGCGCTATCGCCCGGCAGGCGGGGGCAAGCCGGAATTCGTGCACACCCTGAACGGGTCCGGCCTGGCCGTCGGGCGCGCGCTGATCGCGGTGCTGGAAAACGGCCAGCAGGCCGACGGATCGGTCCGCCTGCCCGCGGTCCTGCACCCCTATCTGAAGGGCGCGACCACGCTGACCGCCCAGGGATCGCTGGCCTGACACCCCGATTGCGGACGGCGCGAAACTGCCGCAGGCCGGCGCGCGTTGGCCTGCATGACACGGATCGGTTCAGTCTTGCATCTGGTGGTCGCCGCGATCTTCGTGATCTGCGGCGTGATCTTCGCGATGCAGCCCGATGCGCGCATCATCACGGACGCGGCGCGTCTGGCGGCGCCGCTGCTGCCGCCCGTCGCGCCGACCAGCATCGCCATTCCCCATCTGTACCTGAACCCCGACAACCTGCTGATGTGGATGCTGCTGATCGCCGTCTGGATGATGGTGATGCTGGATGCGGTCGGGCAATGGATCGACCCGTCTGATGACGAGCCGATCCGTGCGGGCCGACCGCGCGTGTGGCCGATGCTGCTGGGCGCGCTGGTCCTGGCATCGGTCTGGCCGCTGCTGATCGACAATTCGGGCGTGCTGACCCTGGCCTCCGTGGCCGGGGCCGTCGCCGCCACGGTGGGTGCCCGGCGCGCGGCAGGTCGGCACCGCCCCGCGATCGGGTTTCTGGCCGGATGGGCCACCGCCCKGGCCTCGGCCGCGCTGGCGGAGCTGACCGCCGTGCAGTTCGGCCTGTCCGCGCAGATCGTGTCGGCCGTGGCGATCCTGCCCGCCGCGGCCCTCGGCATGGCCGCGCAGATGTGGATCGGCCCAAGCGTGGGCTATTCCGTGGCGCTGATCTGGGCATTCTGTGGGCTGGCCATCTCGACCATGGGCAGCGATCCAATGATCGCGCTGGCCGCGATCATCGGGATCAGCGCGATGGCCACAGTGCTGATCCGCGCGGCCAGCTGAGCCGGGTCAGCTGCCCTTGGGTTTCTGGCGATGCTTGTGCTTGGACAGCGCACCTGACTGCACGATCTTGGTAGCCTTGGCCTTGTAGGGGTTCTCGCCGCCCTGATCGCGGAAGAACAGGCGGATCGGCGTGCCGGGCATGTCGAAATCGGTCCGCAGCCCGTTGATCAGATACCGCTGATAGCTGGTGGGTATCTGGTCGGTATGGGTCGATTTCACGATGAACGCAGGCGGACGCGTCTTGACCTGCGTCATGTAGCGCAGGCGGATGCGGCGGCCGCCGGGGGCCGGGGGCGGATGGCTTTCGGTCATCGCACCCAGCCACTGATTCAGGCGGGCGGTCGGCACGCGGCGGTTCCAGACCTCGTGCGCCTTGATGACGGCGTTGTGCAGGCGGTCCAGCCCCTTGCCGGTCTTGGCCGACACGGTGATCAGCGGCGCGCCGCGCAGCTGCGGCAGCAGCTTTTCGAAACTGGCGCGCATCTCGTTCAGCTTGTGGGACTTGTCGTCCTCGGTGTCCCACTTGTTCACGGCAATGACGACGGCCCGCCCCTCGGTCTCGGCGAAATCGGCGATGCGCAGGTCCTGGGTCTCGAAGGGGATCTCGACGTCCAGCAGGACGACGACGACCTCGGCAAAGCGCACGGCCCGCAGGCCGTCGGCCACCGACAGCTTCTCCAGCTTCTCGGTCACGCGGGCGCGCTTGCGCATGCCGGCCGTGTCGAAGATGCGCATGGGCGTGCCCATGAAGTTCGTGGTCACGCTGATCGAATCGCGGGTGATCCCGGCCTCGGGGCCGGTCAGCAGGCGGTCCTGCCCCAGGATCTTGTTGATCAGCGTCGACTTGCCCGCATTGGGGCGGCCGATCACGGCGATCTGCAGGGGACGGGCCTCGGACGGGCGCCAGTCCTCGGAACCCTCGCCCGATTCGGCGTCCTCCTCGGACAAGTCCAGGTCGGTCACGGCCTCGATCGGGGCGGGACGCTCGGCCTCGATCCTGTCGGCCAAGGGCATCAGCACGCCGTAAAGGTCGTCCATCCCCTCGCCATGCTCGGCCGAGATGCGCAGGGGCTCACCCAGACCCAGAGCGTAGGCCTCCATGGCCCCCGCCTCTCCGGCGCGGCCCTCGGACTTGTTGGCGGCGACGATGACGTGCTTGGCGCGGCGGCGCAGGATCTCGGCGAAATACTCGTCGGCCGCGGTGATGCCGATGCGCGCATCGACGACGAACAGGCAGATGTCGGCCTCGTCAACGGCGCGTTCGGTCAGGCGGCGCATGCGCCCCTGAAGGCTGTCATCCTCGGCCATCTCCAGGCCCGCGCTGTCGATCACGACAAAGCGCAGGTCGCCAAGGCGGCCCGCGCCCTCGCGGATGTCGCGGGTCACGCCGGGCTGGTCATCGACCAGCGCAAGTTTCTTGCCAACCAGACGGTTGAACAGGGTGGACTTGCCCACATTGGGCCGCCCGACGATCGCAAGGGTGAATGTCATCTGAACGCATGCAACTGGCCGTTGCGCGCAACGACGTAAAGGGTTTGACCGGCGACCACCGGGGCCGATGCCGCCCCACCGGGGATCGCCACCTGACCGACCAGCGCGCCGGAGGCGGGATCGAAGCTGCGCAACATGCCATCGCTGGAGGCGATATGCAACCGCCCCCCGGCCAGCACGGGACCATAATGCGCGTGGACCGCATCCTGACGCCGCACGCGCTGCGTGGTGTAATACGGCAGGGGCTGGCGCCAGACGACGCCGCCCGTCGCCGCATCCAGCCGGACCAGCTGGGCCTGGTCGTTCACGGCAAAGACCGACCCGCCCGCGACGACGACCGGGCTGTTGGCGCCCTCGTCCGCGGTCCAGTCGTTCAGGCCGGTCGACAGTTCGACCGCGCTGATGCGGCCGGAAGAGGTGCCCGAATAGACGCGCCCGCCCGCGATCACCGGATCGCCGGTCACGTCACGGACCACCGCGATGGCGCGTCCGGGACGGGTGCCCGCGATCTGCGACGTCCAGTTGGTCAGGCCCGACTGGCGGTCCACCGCCACGATCTGCCCCGACGAGAACGGGAACACCACCGTGTCGCCCTGCACGGCCGGGACCGACACGCCCATGACGCCCGACCCCGACGGCGTGCCTGCCGCCTGCCACAGCACGCGCCCGTCGCTGGCGCGCACGGCCCAACCCACGGCGTTCCGGGCCGCGACATAGACCMCGCCGTCCTGCACGGCCGGGCCGCCGCCGATAGAGGCCTCGACCCGCTGGCGCCACAGCACGGCGCCGCTGGCCGCGTCCAGCGCGACCAGTTCGCCGAAACCGGTGGTGACGAAGACGCGCCCGCCCTCATAGGCCAGACCGCCGCCCGAGGCGCTGTCGACATTCTCCAGCGCGGGCGTCACGTCGGTGGACCAGGCGCGCCCGCCGTTCAGCGCGGTCGCGGTGACGCGGGCTCGGCTGTCCAGGGTAAAGACCCGGCCCGCCGCCACGACGGGGTCGGCGGTGATGCGGTGACGACGGGTTTCACCCTGGCCGATGGATGCGGACCACAGGGCCGTGCCGCCCGCGCCCAGGGCCAGATGGCCCGGCGCATGGGCGGCGTTGCCGCCGCGATGGGTCCATTCGCCGTTGGTGACCGGGGCGGACAGGGACAGCGCGGTGCCGGTGATGCCCGCCGCGCCCTCGACCGCGGGACCGTCGGCCGAGATGACGGCCAGGGGGTCCAGGCGCTCTCCGGGCAGGATGATTTCGCGGTCGCCGCAGCCGGCAAGTCCCAGTCCGGCGGCCATCGCCAAGGTCAGTCGCAGCATGGCGGTCATCCCTGTCTCTCAGTCCGTTATTCGGTCGGTTCGGGCGTCTCGCCCAGGGCGATCATCATCTCGGACAGGCGACGACGCAAGGCCTCGGTCAGGCCGTCCTTGTCCTGGATCTGGCGGATCAGGGTGATCGCATCCTCGGGGCGCCCGGCACCGATCAGGGCCACGGCCTTCTGTTCCAGCGCCAGCAGCTCGAACGGCGCACCGGCGCGCGACAGGCGGGTCAGGATGGCGTCGCGTTCGGCCGCATCCATCTCTGCGCCCTGTGCCATCACCAGCTTCAGCTGCGCCAGCTCTCCCAGCACGCTGTCGGGCTGGGCATCGGCCACGCCCTGCAGCGCCTGTGCGCGGGCATCGGGATCGGTCTGCGCGCCCGCGGCCAGCAGCCCGGTCAGCGCCTGCCGCCCGGCCGAGCCGCGCGGATCGACGGCCAGAATGGCGGCGGGGTCGTTCTCGGCCTCGGCCGCCAGGATCGCATCGCCCCAGGCCTGCGCCGCGGCGCGATCCTGGGCGGCGCTGTATTCGCGCCAGGCGGTGAATCCGACCACCGCCACGATCACCAGGACCACGATCCAGCCGTAACGGCGCATCGCCCCGTACAGGCGGTCGCGCCGCAGCTCTTCGGTGACTTCGTCGATGAAGGTGTCGCTCTGGTTGGCCATGCCCGCCCTGCCGATCTGTCCTGTGTTCCCGTGGTCTTATACCGCGATGGACGGAAATGCCAATGCCGGCGCGGGCGCCACGCAAAAGGCCCGCCACAAGGGGCGGGCCTTTCGATCGATGCGTCCGACCTCACATGCGCGAGGCGACGTTCTCCCAGTTCACCAGCTTGTCCAGGAAGTTCTCCAGGTACTTGGGGCGCGCGTTGCGGAAGTCGATGTAGTAGCTGTGCTCCCACACGTCGCAGCCCAGCAGCGCCGTCTGACCGGTGCACAGCGGGTTCACACCGTTTTCGGTCTTGGTGATCTCCAGCTTGCCGTCGGCATTCTTGACCAGCCAGACCCAGCCCGACCCGAACTGGCCGACGCCGGCCTCGGCGAACTTCTTCTTGAACTCCTCGACCGAACCGAAGCTGTCCTTGATCGCGGCTTCCAGGTTGGCGGGCATCGGGCCGGGGTTCGGGCCCATCATCTCCCAGAACTGGGCGTGGTTCCAATGCTGGCTGGCATTGTTGAAGATGCCGTTCTGCGCCACGGCGCCCTTCTGGTAGGTGCCCTTGACGATATCTTCCAGCGACTTGCCTTCCCACTCGGTCCCGGCCACCAGCTCGTTCAGCTTGGTGACATAGGCGTTGTGGTGCTTGTCGTGGTGATACTCCAGCGTCTCGCGCGACATGCCGCCGGCTTCCAGGGCATCGTGCGAATAGGGAAGATCGGGAAGGGTGAAGGCCATTTTGCGGTCCTTTCGAAAGGGTTGGTTCGGCTCGGCGCGAACGGTCGCGCATTCGGGGGACCAACGCAAGGGGTGGACCGGGGTTCCGATCCCCCCTTGCGCCAAGGTGGTCAGCGCGGTGCCAGCTGGCTGCCCGGCATGGCCGCATTGGTCAGGATCAGCGACAGGTAGTCCGCCGTCGACCGAAAGCCGATCACGCGGAACCCGCCGTCCACCCGCCAGAAGGCTGCGGCGGTCTGCGCCATGCGCGTGCGGCGCAAGACGCCCGACGGCAGGGCCGCGGCATCGACCGGGGCGAGTTTCGCGATCACGTCCGCGGCATGGGGGCCCGTCACGTCAAAGACCGCACGGGCATCCGACACGTCGGCCACAAGCCCGTGTTCACCCGTCAGCGCCTGCGTCAGGTCCGACAGCGCGGCGGAAAGGTCCGATGCGGGTAGGATCAGCAACAGCTCGTCCGGCGACATCCACGCCAGGGTGCGGCTGCCGTCGGTCACGGTGCCGGTCGCGTCGGGGATGGCCAGGCCCACGGCCTCGGCCAGGGCGTCGCCCGCGCGGTCCAGATCGGCCCGGATGGTGATCATGCCCAGGCCCGCGACGGGGGTGATGGTAGCCAGCGCTTCAGCCATTCTGACGGCTTCCTTCCTTGTCGTAGAAGACCGGATCGACGATCCGGGCCTGCATCACCGCACCGTCCGGCATCGGGAAATCCAGGACCTGCCCCATGCGGGCCGGACCGTGGCGGACCAGGCCCATCGCGATGGGCTTGTCCAGCGTCGGCGAGTGATAGCTGGAGGTGACGCGCCCCTGGGTCTTGCGCTGGCCGTTGCCGTTCGTGCCGTCCGCCACCGCATAGGCGCCGTCGGGTATGACCTTGCCGGACAGGCTCTCCAGCCCCACCAGCTTCCAGCGGGTGCCGTCGGTCATGTGGCTGCGGCGTTGGGCGCGCTTGCCGATATAGTCGGCCTTCTTTTTGGATATCGCCCAGTCCAGCCCCAGATCCTGCGGGATGATGGTGCCGTCGGTCTCGTCCCCGATCATGATGAAGCCCTTTTCGGCGCGCATCACGTGCATGGCCTCGGTCCCGTATGGGGTGATGCCCAGATCGCGGCCGACCTCGTGCAGACGCTCCCACAGCTCCAGACCGCGATTGGCGGGCACCGCGATCTCATAGCTGAGCTCACCCGAGAAGCTGATGCGGAAGATGCGGGCGGGGATGCCCGCGATGTCGCCTTCGGCCCATTGCATGAAGGGCAGCGCCTCGGCCGACAGATCGATGCTGCCCGGCAGGCGTTCCAGCAGGGCGCGGGCCTTGGGTCCGGCCACGGCGATCTGGGCGAACTGTTCGGTCAGGTTGGCGGTATAGACCTTCCAGTCCCACCATTCGCATTGCAGCCAGTCCTCCATGTGCCCATGGATGCGGTCCGCGCCGCCGGTGGTGGTGTGGCACAGCCAGGTGTCGTCGGACAGGCGCGCCACGACGCCGTCATCCATCAGGAAGCCGTTCTCGTTGCACATCAGGCCATAGCGGCATTTGCCGACCGGCAGGGTGGACATCATGTTCGTATAGAGCATGTCCAGGAACCGCCCGGCATCGGGCCCCTTGACGATGATCTTGCCCAGGGTCGAGGCGTCCAGCGTGCCGACGCCCGCCCGCACCGCCAGGATCTCGCGGTTGACGGCGGCGTGGCGATCCTCGGTCGCGCGGGGATAGGCATAGGGGCGACGCCATTGGCCCACCGGCTCCCAGCTGGCGCCGTTGCGGTCGTGCCAGGCGTGGATCGGCGTCTTGCGCAGCGGCTGGAAGGCTTCGTCCTTGGCCTCGGCCGCGATGGTGGCCAGGGTCAGCGGCGTGTAGGGCGGGCGGAACGTGGTGGTGCCGGTCGCCTGGATGGGCTGGTTCAGCGCGTTGGACAGCACCGCCAAGCCGTTGATGTTGGACAGCTTACCCTGGTCGGTCGCCATGCCAAGCGTGGTATAGCGCTTGGTGTGCTCGACGCTGGCATAGCCCTCCTGGGCGGCCAGTTCGACATCGGTGACCTTCACGTCGTTCTGGAAATCCAGCCACATCTTGGCGCGCAGCTTGTAGGGCGCGCGGGCGGGCATGACCCAGACAGGCATGGTCACACCCGCAGGGCTTTCCAGATCGCCGGCGCAGTGCAGATCACCATTGGCGGCCCCCACGACGGTCACGTTGCCCTGCCCGTCCGCACCCAGGGGCGGGCGGTCGGGGTCGGGGCGGAACATCGATTGCGCCTCGTCCCAGGTCAGCTTGCCGCCGCAATGCGAATAGAGATGCACGACCGGCGACCAGCCGCCCGACATGGCCACCACGTCACAATCGACGGTCTGGCGCGGCGCGCCGTCGCCTTGGTGGTCACACAGCACCACTCCCTCGACATGCTTGCCCCCCTTTACCTTGGCGACGGCCGTGCCGGTCAGGACAGTGATGCCCGCAGCCCGCGCAGCCTGGGGCAGCGCCCCGTCGGCGGTGGGTCGGGCATCGACGATGGCCGGCACCTCCAGCCCCGCGGCATGGGCCGTCAGGGCGGTGCGATAAGCGTCGTCGTTGTTCGTGACCACGACGATGCGCCGCCCCGGCGCCACGGCGTAATCGGTGATGAAATCGCGGACGGCGCTGGCCAGCATCACGCCCGGCACGTCGTTGCAGGCAAAGGACAAGGGACGCTCCAGCGCGCCGGTCGCGGCGATCACCCGGCCCGCCCGGATGCGCCACAGGCGCTGGCGGGGGATGCCCTGGTTCGGGTCATGATCGGCCAGCGATTCCCGCGCGATCAGATAGCCGTGGTCGTAAAGGCCGGTGGCCATGGTGTTGCGGCGCAGGGTGACGGTGTCGCGGCCTTGCAGGTCGGCCAGCAGCGCATCGATGGCGGCCTGTCCACCGTCGTGGTCGGTGGGCGTGCGCCCGCCCCAATGGGCGCCCTGTTCCAAGACCAGGACCGTGCCGCCCGCCAGTGCCGCGTCGCGTGCGGCGGTCAGGCCCGCGATGCCGCCGCCGACCACGACCGTGTCGGCAAAGCCGTAGGCCTGTTCATAGCGGTCCGGATCGGGGTCGGTCGGTGCCCGGCCCAGGCCCGCGCTGCGGCGGATGATCGGTTCGAACAGGTGCTTCCAGAAGGGGCGCGGATGGATGAACGTCTTGTAGTAGAAGCCTGCCGGAAGGACCGGCGACAGCCAGTTGTTCACCGCCCCCACATCGGCATCCAGGCTGGGCCAGCAGTTCTGGCTGCGCGTGACCATGCCGTGGGTCAGGGGCGTGGTGGTGGCGCGCTGGTTTGGTTCGAACCGGCCACCCTGGCCCAGGCCCAGCAGCGCGTTCGGCTCCTCGGCGCCCGAGGCCAGGGGACCGCGCGGGCGGTGATACTTGAAGGACCGGCCCATCAGCATCTGGCCGTTGGCCAGAAGCGCCGAGGCGATGGTGTCGCCGGTCAGCCCGCGCAGGTGGCGGCCGTCAAAGCGGAACGGCACCTGCCAGGCACGGTCGATGCGGCGGCCACCGGCGGGCAGTCGGAAGGGGGGCGTGTGGGTCATTCGGCGATGCCTTCGGCGGGGGTCCAGTCGGGTGTCCAGTCGGGGCGGACCTTGCGGATCGCCTCCACGATCTGGGCAGGGGGATGGGGCGTCTGCGCCCTGTAGGTGCCGAAAACCTGCAGCGTGGCGGTGCAGCGCGCGGCCAAAAACCACTTGCCGCAGCCATAGGCATGGCGCCAGCGTTCGAAATGCACGCCCTTGGCGTTCTTGCGCGCGAACAGGTAGCTTTCGAACTCCTCGTCGGTGCCGTTCGGGCCGATGCGGGCCAGGTGCGCCTCTCCGCCGGGATGCAGTTCGGTTTCCTCGGCGTTCACACCGCAATAGGGACAGGTCAGGATCAGCATCGGGCTTCCTTGGGGTGCGAGAGTTGCGGATGCGAAAAGGCACCGCAGCGGCGCAAGCCGGCGGTGCTGTCTGTCCGACATGCCGTCGGACGCAGGCCGGGGGCTGACCGCCCCCGCCCCCCCGTGGTCGCGCAGAACGGCCGGGCCGTCCCGCGCGTTAGGGCATCAGTTGGCCGGAGCCGGGGTTGCCGGTTCGGCAGGGGCGTCGACGGCCGCGGGGCTGTCGGTCTCGACAGAGACGGCAGGAGCGTCGGCCGCAGGTTCGGCCGCCGGCGTGTCGACGCTGATGTTGGTCGTGTCGCCTTCGACCGGATCGGTCGTGGCAACGCCGGTCGGTTCGCCTGACATGAAGAAGAACAGCAGTGCAACGACGACGACGATGCCGCCGACGATGAAGTAGAGGCCATTGTTGTTGCGGTCAGCCATGATGAACCCTTTCGGTCGGACCTGTCATGGCAAGGCAATTCGCGGATGGCGTCCGGGGTTCCGTCGCGGGAAAACATCGGCGCGCCCTCGCCTAATGCGCGACGCCGGCGGCGACCGATTCGTCGATGAACCGGCCCTCGCGGAAGCGGTTCAGCCCGAAATCGGCGGCCAGCGGACCCGGCGTTCCCTTGGCGACCAGCTCGGCCATCGCCCAGCCGGAACCGGGGATCGCCTTGAACCCGCCGGTGCCCCACCCGCAGTTCACGAAGATGCCACCCACCGGGGTCGACGACAGGATCGGGGACCGGTCGCCGGTCATGTCGACGATGCCGCCCCATTGGCGCAGCATCTTCAGGCGGCTGATCATCGGGAAGGTCTCGATCAGGGCGCGGACGGTTTCCTCGACATGCTGCCAGGAGCCGCGCTGGGTGAAGTTGTTGAACCCGTCGGTGCCGCCGCCGATCACCATCTCTCCCTTGTCGGATTGCGACATGTAGCCGTGGACGGTGTTGGCCATCACGACCACATCCATGCAGGGCTTGATCGGTTCGCTGACCAGCGCCTGCAGCGCGACGCTTTCGATGGGCAGGCGGAACCCGGCCATGGCCGCCAGCTGGCTGGAATGGCCCGCGACCACGATCGCCAGCTTGTCGCAGCCGATGCGCCCCTTGGAGGTGTTGACGGCGCGGACCTGGCCGCCCTCGGTCTCGACCCCCGTCACCTCGCAATTCTGGATGATGTGCATGCCCATGTCGGAACAGGCCCGCGCATAGCCCCAGGCCACCGCGTCATGGCGCGCCGTGCCGCCGCGGGCCTGATAGAGGCCGCCCAGCACCGGATAGCGCGGCCCGTCCAGGTTGATGATCGGCACCTTGGCCTTCAGCTGCTGGGGGTCCAGCCATTCTGTCTGAACGCCCTGCAGGTTGTTGGCATAGACGGTGCGCTTGTAGCCGCGGATCTCGTGCTCGGTCTGGGCCAGCATGATCAGCCCGCGCGGGCTGAACATGATGTTGTAGTTCAGGTCCTGGGACAGGGTCTCGTACAGGCTGCGCGACTTCTCATAGATCGCCGCCGACGGATCCTGCAGATAGTTCGATCGGATGATGGTCGTGTTGCGACCCGTGTTGCCGCCGCCCAGCCAGCCCTTCTCGATCACAGCGACGTCCGTGATGCCGAAGTTCTTGCCCAGGTAATAGGCCGTCGCCAGCCCGTGCCCGCCCGCACCGACCACGATCACCTTGTAGCGTGATTTCGGTTCCGCGCTGGCCCAGGCCCGCGTCCAGCCCTTGTGCTGACGCAGCGCCTCGCGGGCGATGGCAAAGACGGAATAGCGTCGGGCGCGGGGGGCTTCGGGCATGGTGCCTCTCAGGAAACGGGTTGCCTGCACCATGGCTGCGGCGGGCCCGACCCTCAAGGCGGCTTGCGGCAGATCGCGGCGAAATGCGACATGCGACATTCGGACAGCCCTGTCGCAGCGGGCTTTCGGTCCGCCGCCATCCGCGCTAGGAACGGGGCCAACCGGAGGTGACGCATGTTCTGGATCCTGGCTGCCGCCCTGACGGCCATCACGGCCCTTGCCATCCTGTCGCCCCTGCGGCGGGGCCGCGGGGGTGCCGCCCCTGCCGCGGCCTACGACCTGCGCGTCTATCGCGACCAGCTGGCCGAGGTCGAACGCGACCTGGACCGCGGCGTGATCGGCCCCGACGACGCGCAGCGCCTGCGCGCCGAGATCGGGCGCAAGGTGCTGGACGCCGACCGTCGCGCCGCGCTGTCGGCCCCTGCCGCGCGCGGCGGCCGCGCGCTGTGGCCCGCGGTCGCGCTGGCCGCGATGCTGGCCGGTGCCGTGGCGCTGTATCTGCGCGAGGGTGTTCCGGGCGCCCCCGACATGCCGCTGGCCGAACGCTTTGCCGCCGCCGACGCTGCCTATCGCGACCGCCCCAGCCAGGCCGAGGCCGAGGCGGCGGCCCCTGCCCGTCCCGCGCCCGACCTGTCGCAGGCCGATCCCGAATACCTGGCGATGATCGACCAGCTGCGCGACGCCGTCGGGCGCAACCCGGACGACCAGCAGGGTCTTGCGCTGCTGGCCAGCAACGAGATGCGCCTCGGCAACCTGGCCGCTGCCCGCGCGGCCCAGCAGCGGCTGGTCGACCTGCGCGGCGATCAGGCCGATGCCGTCCAGCTGATGCAACTGGCCACGCTGATGGTCGATGCCGCAGGCGGCGTCGTCACCCCCGAGGCCGAGGCCGTCCTGCGGCGCGCCCTGACCTTGGACCCCACGCAGCCGCAGGCCCGCTATCTGCAGGGCGTCCTGCTGATCCAGAACGGCCGCCCCGATCGGGCCTTTCCGCTGTGGCGCGGCCTGCTGGACGAGGGCCCCGAGGGTGCGCCCTGGATCGCCCCGATCCGCGCCGCGATCCAGGATCTGGCCTGGCTGGCGGGCGATGACGAATACCGCGCGCCGGCACCCCCCGCAACGGACCTGCCCGGCCCCGATGCCGACGCCCTGGCCGCGGCCGAGGACCTGTCCCCCGAGGATCGTGCCCGCATGATCCAGGACATGGTCGACCGCCTGCAGCAGCGCCTGGCGACGCAGGGCGGCTCTCCCGAGGAATGGGCGCGGCTGATCGCGGCGCTGGCGATGCTGGACCAGCGCGACCAGGCGACCGCGATCCTGACCGAGGCCCGCCAGCGTTTCGGCAGCGCCCCCGACGCCCTGGCCCCGATCGAACGGGCCGCGACCGAAGCGGGGCTGGACGGATGATCCACGAGGACATGACCGATTTCGCCGCCGCCCTGCCCCGCTTCGGCGCGCTGGCCGGGCTGGACCTGGGCACCAAGACCATCGGCGTCGCCGTCAGCGACGGCATGCGGGGCGTGGCGTCCCCCATCACCACGATCCGCCGGACCAAGTTCACCCAGGATGCGCAGGCGCTGCTGACGCTGATCGCGGACCGGGGGCTGGCCGGACTGGTCCTGGGCCTGCCGCGCAACATGGACGGCTCCGAAGGGCCGCGCGCCCAGGCCACCCGCGCCTTCGCGCGCAACATGACCCGGCTGACCGACCTGCCCATCGCCTACTGGGACGAACGCCTCTCCACGGTCGCCGCCGAACGCGCCCTCCTTGAGGGCGACACCTCGCGCAAGCGCCGGGCCGAGGTCATCGACCAGGTCGCCGCGGGCTACATCCTGCAGGGTGCCTTGGACCGCCTGCGCCACATCGCGATCCATGGATAAGGGCGCGACCGCCGCGCGTCAGCGCGGCCATGGGCCAAGCGGCAGCGTCCGGGCCGGGCCTCGCACGGCCCGTCCCCCGCGACCCGAACCCCGCTCCGCGCATCAGAAGGACAGCCGCCGATGATCGAAAGCCCCTGCATCAAGCTGTGCCGCATCGACGCGGACCGCAACCTGTGTCTCGGCTGCCACCGCACCCTGGCCGAGATCGCGGCCTGGGGCCGCATGACCCCCGATGCCCGCGCCCGCGTCATGGCCGTGCTGCCCGCGCGTCAGGACGCCTCGGACATGCCCCGCCGCGGGTCATAGGCGTTCTCGCGCCGCCATTCCTCGAAGAACGCCGCCAACTTGGCGTCCACCTTGGCCGGCATGGCGATGCGCAGCTCGACATGCTGATCGCCGCCGTTCACGCCGCGCCCCCGCAGCCGCAGCCGCTGCCCCGACGTCGCGCCCCGCGGGATGGTCAGGTTGACCGGCCCGTCGATGGTCGGCGCCGCGACCTTGCCGCCCAGCACCGCCTCGTCCAGGCTGATCGGCAAGATCAAGTGGATGTCGTCGCCGTCGCGCGTGAACTGGGGATGCTCGGCGACCCGAACCTCAAGATAGGCGTCGCCGGGCTCTCCGCGGCCGATGCCCGGTTCGCCCTTGCCGCGCAGGCGGATCACCTGGCCGTCGCGCACGCCCTTGGGGATGGTGACCTCCAGCGTGCCGCCCTGCGGCAGTGTGATGCGGTTGCGCCCGCCGCGGACCGCGGTCAGGAAATCCACCTGCAGCGCCAGCCGCAGGTCCTGGCCGCGCATGTCGGACGCGCGCCCGCCGCCGAACCCACCAAAGCCCCCGAACCCGCCAAAACCGCCGCCGCCCCGCGGAGAGGCGCGCTGTCCGAACAGGTCGGCAAAGACATCCGACAGGTCCGGATCGCCTCCATGGCCGGGCGTGTCGCCGAACGGGTTACCGCCCGCCCCCGGGCGACCCTGCCAGCGGGGTGCCTGTTCCTGGCCCTGGGCGTTGATCTCGCCCGCGTCAAAGCGGCGGCGCTGGTCGGCATCCTTCAGCAGGTCATAGGCCGCCGACGCCGCCGCGAACCGCTTGGCGGCGGCCGGATCCTGGTTCAGGTCCGGGTGATCGGTCTTCGCGATGCGCCGATAGGCCTTCTTGATCTCATCGGCACTGGCGCTTCGCGACACGCCGAGTGCTGCATAGGGATCGCCTGCCATGCCTGGTCCTTCGTGTTCATCCGTCCTGTCGGTAAGATAGAGACGGTCGGGTTCACATCAATAGGGCAGCGGGTGGGCGCGGTGCAGGCGCTCGATCCCGCGACGCAGCTCGTCGGGCAGATCCCGGTCCAGACCCGCGATCAGATGGCGCAGCTGATCCATCGTCGTGGCACCGATGATCGGCACCACCTTGAAGGGGCGCGTCAGCTGCCAGGCGATGACCATGTGCACCACGTCCCAGCCATGCTCCGCCGCCAGGCGGCCATAGGCCTCTGCCGCGGCCACCCCGCGGTCGGTCTTGCGCCCACCCAGGTTGCCCTGCCCGCCGGTGGCCTTGTCGACCGCCGCGCGGCTGCCCTCGGGCATCGCGCCCGAGGCGTATTTCCCGGTCAGCAGGCCCGCCGCCAGCGGCGAATAGGACAGCAGCGTGACGTCCTCGTTCACCGCGACCTCGGCCAGATCGGTGTCGTAGAGACGATAAAGCGGCGAATACTCGTTCTGGATCGCGGCCATCCGCGGCCCGCCAATCTCATCGGCCACGTCGCACCACCGCGTCAGGCCCCAGGCCGATTCGTTCGACAGGCCCACGGCGCGGATCTTGCCCGCATCGACCGCATCCGACAGCGCGCCCAGCACGTCGCGCATATGCGCCAGCGTCTGCGCCTTGTCCTGGCCCGACGGATCGAAGGCCCAGTTCTGCCGGAACCCATAGGATCCGCGCACCGGCCAGTGCAGCTGATAGAGGTCGATCCGGTCCGTCTGCAGCCGGCGCAGCGAGGCGTCGATGCAGGCCGTGACCGTCGCCCCGTCGAACGGCGCCCCGTCGCGGACCATCTGGCTGGGTCCGGTGATCTTGGTCGCGATCTCGACCCGGTCGCGGTTGCCGGTCCGCGCCAGCCAGCGCCCGATGATCTCCTCGGACAGGCCGACCGTCTCGCGGCGGACGGGGTTCACGGGATACATCTCGGCGCAGTCCATGAAGGTCATCGCGACCTCCAGGGCGGCATCCATCTGCGCATGGGCCTCCGCCTCGGCGGTCTGGTTGCCGAAGGTCATCGTTCCCAGGCAGATCCGGCTGACCTCGATCGCGCTGCCGCCCAGTTTCACACGTTCCATCGGACCACTTCCCTGTTTGCGATTTCGGGCGCAGGCTAGCGATCCCCCCGCCGGGCGCAAGCCCGCGTCGGACATGAAAAAAAGGACACCCCCGAAGGGGCGTCCTGACATGACTGAAATGAGGGCATAGCGCCCGCTAACCGTCCCGACAGGCACGACGTGCGCAAGACATCGCATAAGGGCAAATGACCCCACGGGACTATAGCCCCGTAAGGCTATGTTGCCCCGCTGCAACGACAGTCAGGAAAGCCCCCCTTGCCGTACCCGCCGGCTGCTCTTAAATGGGCGAACAAATCTGTTCACCCCGTGTCGTCTTCGCTGTTCCAGGTGTCTTCCGGATGTCCGTGCACGCCCTTGCCCAGATCGACGATGCCCTGTCGGTGCTGGCACCCCGCGGCTTCACCCTGGGGTTGCATATCCGCTATTCGCGCCCGGTCAGGCGCGTGTCGACCTATCCCTCTCAATGGATCCAGACCTATACCCGCTGCAATCTGGGCGTCGGCGACCCGATGGTCATGTGGTGCGTCCTGAACGAGGGCCAGATCCGGTGGAGCGCCCTGACCCGCCTGCTGCCCGATCCGCTGAACGTGATGGGCCAGGCGCGCGATCACGGCCTGACCTATGGCGCGGCGCTGTCCTACGGCCCGGCCGAATCGCGGTCCTATATCGGGGCGTCCCATGGCGAGCGCGAGTTCACGGATGCCGAGATCGCCAGCATGGCCGACCTGTTGAAACGCGCGCATGACATGGTCGACCGCACCGCCTCGCTCCGCCCGATCCTGGTCGACGCGCTGGAGGCGATCGCCTGCGGCATGACCTATGACCAGGCCTGCGAGGCGCTTGGCATCTCGCGCACCGCGTTGCGCTATCGGCTGCGCATGGCGCGCACCGCCCTGGGGGTCGAGGACAACCCCCATGCGATCCGCAAGGCCATCGATGCGGGGCTGCTGAACGGGATCAGCGTGTCCGGCCTCAGCAAGGGGCTGCCCACGGGGCCCGACCAGGACTAGGCCGACCTGCGCCGGCGCCATTTCAGCCGCTTGGGCCAGTGCCAGCGACGGATCAGGCCCTTGCGCTTGCCCAAAGGCTCAAAGATCTTGTCGGGCCCTTCGGGGTCCAGGATCTCGTTCTCGGCCAGCCAGGCCTCGAAGCCGCTCAGCTCGGGGATCTCGTAGGGGATCAGGGTGCGGCCCTGCCCCTGCGTGCCGCGATTGGCGTCGATCATCGCGATCAGGCTGCCATGTTCCTTGATGCCCTGCGTCACCTGATCGGGCGTCATCGCCAGATGTTCCGCCAGCAGGTCGTCGCGCAGCGCGGTGATCGTGGCGCGCGTCGCCTCGGCGCCCGGACGTTCGGCGGCCAGCATCACGTCGCATTCCGTGTCCAGCCGCATCGAGCGGTTGTTGAAGTTCGACGACCCGACCCGCAGATAGGTGTCGTCGACGATCGTCACCTTGGCATGGACATAGATTTCGGCACCCGCATCCGTCACCGGGTGATAGATGCGCAGCCGGTCGCGATGGTCCAGCTTGCGCAGCGCCTCGACCAGCTGGGCGCGGGCGGTGTCCATCGCCATCGGCTCCAGCCAGCCCTGGGCGCTGACCGGGTTGATGATGACGATCTCGGGGGGATCGTCCTCGGCCAGGCGCTTGGCGATGGCCTGGGCGATGCGGCGGGACGCGAAATACTGACTTTCGGCATAGATGACCCGTTTCGCCCGCGCGATCAGGTCCAGATACATCTGCTCGACCTCGTAGGCCGGCTGGACGTCGGGAATGTCCGGACGGGTCCGCGCGATGGCCAGCGCCACGTCGCGGAACGTGGGCTTGATCGCGTCGGGCCAGCATCCCGACGCGTCGCTGACCGCCGACAGCTCCTCGCCGCAGGCGATGCGCCAGCGGTCGCGGGCCAGATCGCCCATCGCCCGCGCGGCGGGTCCGTCAAAGGCGCTGGTCGCGTCGTGCCAAGGCTTCATCAGCTTGCCGCTGGCGCTGGTGCGGCGCGGATCGTCGTCCTTGTGTTCGCGCGTGTCCCACCGGCCCTCGGTCATGTCGATGCCGCCGCAGAAAGCCAAGCAGTCGTCGATGACGACGATCTTGTGGTGATGCGAACTGGCCAGCGGGTGCTTGCCGTCCAGGCGCAGCGTGATGCGCGGATGCATCTTCCAGCGCAGGATCGTCAACAACGTGCTGCCCCGGAACATCGCCTTGAAGGCACCGGTGTCCCACCGCAGCAGGCGCACGTGCAGCGTGGGGCGGCGGCGGGCCAGCCACATCACGAAATCGCCCAAGGCCGGGGGGCCGCCGTCCGCGGCGTCGCCCAGGTGGATGCGGGCGTCGAAGTCCCAACCGATCATCAGGATCGAATGGCGCGCCTGCAGCATGGCCTGGCGCACGGCACGGAAATATTCGTCGGCATCAGCGATGAACGCGAACCGCCCCGATTGTTCGACCCGCCAGCAGTTCCATCCCGGACGGGCCAGCCGATCACTCGAAGCATCCATGTTGTCCCGCCGTCCCTTTTGCTGCTGCCCCGCCATGCGGCGCGTCAGCGCAACACGAAGGGCGACCTTCGGTTCCATTAAGGAAGTGTTTGCCGCACGATCAAGGTCGACCGTGCGGCAGCGATCCGACCCTAGCCGAACAGCGCGTTGCAGATCAACAGCATGGCCAGCGACGATCCCCAGGCCAGCGTGGTCGGCACCGACCACAGCAGCATCTGGTGCTTGGCCTGCTTGACGCCCAGCATCCGGTTGATGACCCAGAAATAGCTGTCGTTGAAATAGCCGAAGACCATCGACCCGATGGCCGCGGCCTGGGCGGCAAAGACCATGTTCACGTCCGGCATGTTCATCAGGATCGGCGCCGAGATCGACGCGCCCGTGATCATCGCGACCGTGCCCGAACCCTGGATCAGGCGCACCAGAGAGCTGATCACGAAGGGGATCAGCACCGCCGGGATGGCAAGACCGGCCACGGCCTGGCCGATCACGTCGCCCGCGCCCGAATCGCGCAGGACCGAACCCAGGGCCCCGCCCGCACCGGTCACCAGCAGGATGATGCCCGCGCTTTCGACGCCCTGCTCCATGTAGCCCAGCACCTCGTCGCGCGAACGGCCGGGCAGCAGGGTATAGATCGACACCAGAAGGCCGATGGCCACTGCGATCACCGGGTTGCCGAAGAAGGACATCGCCTGCACCAGCAGGTTCGTCTCCAGCGCCGGGTCGCCCGAGGTGCGCACGACCGCCGTGGCGATGGTGTTCAGGAAGATCAGCACGATCGGCAGCAGCAGCGGCAGCACCGACAGGCCCAGGGACGGCAGGACCTTCTGGCGGTCGTCCACGGCCTCCTCGAACTGACGATAGGCGGCCGAGAGGTCCTCGCCGGTGTCGGTCTGGATCATCCGCTCGATCCGGGGGCCCATGGCGCGGGCATAGAAGACGATGACCGCCATGCCGGGGATCGTGAAGACGATGCCCCACAGGATCATCAGCCCCAGATCGACGCCATAGATGCCCGCGACGCCCAGGGGGCCGGGGGTCGGCGGCACGGCATGGTGGGTCAGCATCAGACCGCCCGCCAGCGCGATGCCAAGCGTCAGCACCGACTTGCCCGAGGAGCGCGCCAGCGCCTTGACCAGCGGCGACAGGATCACGAAGGCGCTGTCGCAGAAGATCGGGATCGACACGATATAGCCCGTCAGAACCATCGCCCAGTCCTCGCGCTTTTTCCCGACCCAGCGGATCAGCGAATAGGCCATCTGCTCGGCCGCGCCCGACACCTCCAGGATGCGGCCCATCATCACGCCGAAGCCGATGACCAGGCCGATGGTGGACAGCGTGCGGCCGAAACCGGTGGTGATCGAATTGATCACCTCGGCGGGCATCATGCCGCCGATCAGGCCCGACACGGACGCGGCGATGACCAGCGCGATGATCGCGTGGACCTTGGTCTTCACGACCAGGAAGATCAGCAGAAAGATGGCAAAGCCAAGTCCTGCGATCAGCTGGAACTCCATTCCGGGTTCAGCCATGGGTTACTCCTCCACTGCGCCCGGCATGGGGCGCCTCCAGTTGAAAAGGCTCAGCGATCCGCCAGGAACTGCGTCAGGATCGCGTCGAAATCGGTATCCGCGCCAAAGCCCAGCGCGCGCGCGCGGGTCACGTCGAAGGCGCCGGGCCAGCTGCAGACGATGGCCTCGATGCGCGCATCGCGGGTCAGGGCCACGCGGGCGCGGGCCTCGACGCCCACCAGCCGCTCAAGGCTGTCCAGCATTTCGGCCGGGGTCGCGGTGATGCCCGGCATGTCCATGACGCGGTTGATGCCCAGATCGGCGGCGGGGATGCGGCCCGCGCGGACCAGGTTCGTGACCGCCACGCCCGGAGAGCTGATCCACAGCCGCGTGTCCAGCGGTACCGGGCATTCCGACGCCTGCCCCGCAACCGGTTCGCGGATGATCCCCGACACGAAGCTGGAGGCCGCCGAATTGGGCGCACCGGGGCGCACGCAGATCGTGGGCAGGCGCACGGTCAGCCCGTCGACGAAACCCTTGCGGCTGTATTCGCTGACCAGCAGTTCGCCGATGGCCTTGCCGCAGCCATATGAGGACTGGGGCATCAGGGCCATGGTCGGCGGCACGATCTGCGGCATCTCTCCGCCAAAGACGGCCAGCGAGCTGGTGAAGACGAAGCGCGGCGCGCGGTCCAGTTTGCGGCAGGCCTCCAGCAGCAGGCGTGTGGCGTCGACGTTGATGTGCAACCCGGTGTCGAAATCCTCCTCGGACTGGCCCGACAGCACGGCCGCCAAGTGATAGACCGTGCCAGCGCCCCCTGACAGCGCGCGGGCCACGGCATCCGCGTCGTCGATGGAGCCGACCAGGCTCTCCACCCGCGCGTCATCGACCGGGCAGGCCACGCGGTCCAGCGACACGATGCGGTCCGCGCCGTCCTTCAGCAGGGCCGCGATCAGGCGCGCGCCCAGAAAACCGGCGCCGCCGGTCACGATGATGGTCATAGGCTCTCTCCCTTCAGGTCGGGGGCCAGGATCACCTGCACCCCCATCTCGCGCAGGGCGTCTGCCGCGCCTGCGTCGATGCCCGCATCGGTCACGACCGTGTCGAAGACCGAGACGGGCAGGATGTTCATCGCCGCCACCGCGCCGTATTTCGTCGAATCCGACACCAGCACGGCGCGCCGCGCGCGATCGACCGCGACGCGCTTGACCGGGCCCTTGGCCTCGGAGGGCGAACTCAGCCCCGCCACTGTCCAAGACGAGGTCGAGATGAAGGCGATGTCATAGTTGAACCGCGCCAGCGCCTCGGACGCCGCACCGCCCACGCAGGACTGGTTCGCGCGTTCGACCAGTCCGCCGCTGTGATAAAGCGTGCAGTCCGAATGCGTGGACAGCCAGGCGCAGATGACGAAGTCGTTCGTGACCACCGTCAGCCCCCGCCGCCCGGCGATCTGGCGCGCCAGTTCCAAGAGCGTCGTGCCCGCGTCCAGATAGATCACCATGCCGTCGCGGACCAGATCGGCCGCCGCCTGCCCCACCGCGCGCTTGGCCCCGGTGTTCATCGCGGCCTTCTGCAGATGCGGCAGCTCCTGCGCCAACCTCCGCGACAGGCGCACGCCCCCGGTGACCGAGGACACGCGGCCCGCCTCCTCCAGTGCCTGGATGTCGCGGCGCACGGTCATGTGCGACACGCCCAGGCGGTCCACCAGATCGGCGATGCTGACGATGTCGCGTTCAGCCAGGCAGGACAGGATGAACTGCTGGCGTTCGGCCGGGATCATGACACCGCGCGTAGATAGGGCGCGGCCCAGCCCAGACCGTCCTCGGTCCGGCCGCGCGGGTTGTATTCGCAGCCCATCGGCCCGTCGAACCCGGTCCGCTCGAACGCCGCGAAGATTTCGGCATAATTCAGCTCGCCCGTGTCGGGTTCGTGGCGGTCAGGGACGCCCGCGATCTGGACATGGCCATAGGCGCCCTTCAACCGCTCGATCCGGCGGATGATGTCGCCGTCCATGATCTGCGTGTGATAGACGTCGAACTGCAGCAGCACGTTGCGGCGATCCAGGCGTTCGATCAGGGCCAGCGTCGGGTCCTGATGGGCGATGAAATAGCCTGGCACGTCGCGGCTGTTCAACGGCTCGATGCTGATGAAGAGGCCCGCCCCGGCGGCCATGTCGGCGGCCTCGCGCAGGTTCTCGGTCCAGACCGCCTCGCAGGCGGCGCGGTCGGGCTCATCGGCGGTGATCCCGGACATGACGTGGATGCGCGGACAGCCCAGGCCCGTGGCATAGGTGATCGCCTGCTCCACGCTGGCCCGGAACTCGGCGCGCTTGCCCGGACGCGCGGCAAAGCCCCGCTCGCCCCCCGCCCAATCGCCCGCGGGCGCGTTGATCAGCGACAGGCGCAACCCGTTGCGGTCCAGCCGGGTCTTCACGACGTCGATGGGGTGGTCATAGGGGAACAGGAACTCGACCGTGTCGAAGCCCGCGGCACCCGCCCGATCGAAGCGGTCGAGGAAAGGCGCGTCGGTGAACAGCATCGAGAGGTTCGCGGCAATGCGGGTCATGTCAGTATCCTCCGCCCAGTTCGGCGATCTCGGCCTCGGTCAGGTAGTGCAGCTTTTCGCCGCGCAGGATGAACTGCAGCTTGGCGGTCTCCTCCAGCTCCTCGGCGTTGTTCACGGCATCGTCGATGTCGCGGCCCAGCACCACGACCCCGTGGGACGCCAGCAGGAAGGCCTGCGCGCTGCTGCCCTGCGCCGCGGCGGCCAGGTCCAGCCCGATCTGCGGCGATCCGGGGCGGGAATAGGGGATGACCGGCATGTGGCCGATGCGCATGACGTAATAGGGGGTGAAGGGCCGGATCGCATTGTCCCGCGGCAGCCCCTCCAGACAGGACAGCGCCGTCAGATAGGTCGAATGAAGATGCACGATGGCCCCCGCCTGCGGCCGCACGTCATAGAGCGCGCGGTGGAAGGCGAATTCCTTGGACGGCTTCGGCCCCGACAGCGGCTCGCCATCCGCACCGATCACCGACAGCGCATCGGCCGACAGGCGGCCCAGGCTGCTGCCCGTGGGGGTCACGGTGAAGCCGCCATCGGGATTGCGGACCGACACGTTGCCTGCCCCGCCCACGGAATAGCCCCGCTCGAACAGGCTGCGGCACAGCATCACCATGCGGTCGGCGGCGCTCATGCGCGGACCTCCTGCGCATCGGTGAAGAAGGTCTCGGCCCCGAAATTGCCGGATTTCAGCGCCAGCGACAGCGGCTTGTCCACCGCGCGGACCCACGGCACGCCGGGCGCGATCTGCGGCCCGATGGCAAAGCCCGTGACCTTCAGCGCCTGCGTGACGGACCCCGAGGTCTCTCCTCCCGCGACGATGAAGCGGGTGGTGCCGCCCTGCGCCAAACGCGCGGCGGCGGCGGCGAAGGTGCGTTCGACCGCCTCGGACGCGGCGGCGCCGTGCTGTCCCTGGATCTCGCGCAGGCGGGCCGGGTCGGCGGTCGCGGTGATCATCGGCGCGCGGCCCTGCGGCTGCGCCAGCACCCATTCGGCCAGCTCGGCGCCATAGGCGTCGGCATCCGCCAGGCAGCGGTTCACATCCACGTCCAGCGTCGGCGCCAGTTCGCGATAGGCCGCGACCTGTCGGTTCGTCATCACCGAGCACGACCCCGAGATCACCACCGCAGGCCCCGCCAGCGGCGCGCCCGCGTCCTGCGCCTGCGCATCGGCCCCGCCGGACACCGCCCGCGCGATGCCGTATCCCAGCCCCGACCCGCCGGTGACCAGCGCCATGTCCGCCACGGCCTGCCCCAGGGTCGCCAGATGCGCGTCACTGATCGCGTCCAGTACCACATAACGGACCCCGTCCGCCCGCAGCGCCGCGATGCGGTCGCGCACGGCCTGCGGCCCCTGATCGACGGTCGCCGCATCGACCAGCCCGCAGCGGCCCTGCGCCTGCTCCTCCATCAGCCGGATCAGGCTGCTGTCGCGCATGGGCGTGATCGGGTGATCGCGCATCCCCGAATCCTGCAGCAGGTCCTGGCCCACGAACAGATGGCCCAGATAGACCGACCGCCCGTTCACCGGCAGCGCCGGGCAAATCACCGTGATGTCGGTGCCCAGGGCCGCCATCAGCGCATCGGCCACCGGGCCGATGTTGCCGTCCGCGGTCGAATCGAAGGTCGAGCAGTATTTCTGATAGATCTGCGCGCAGCCTCGCGCGCGCAGCCAGTCCAGCGCGGCCAGACTGTCGGCCACGGCCTCCGCCGCCGGGTTCGACCGGCTTTTGAGCGAGATCACCACCGCATCGGCATCGACCTGCGCATCCGCGTCCGGCACGCCGATCATCTGCGTGGTGGTCAGGCCACCGGCGACCAGGAACCCGGCGATGTCGGTCGCGCCGGTGAAATCATCCGCGATGACGCCGATCTTCATGCCTTGCCCTCCGGCAGGGTGATGCCCGAGAAGGTCTTGATCACCGCGCTGTCATCCTCGCGCCCATGGCCCATGTTGGAGGCCTGCTGGAACATCGCGAAGGCGGTCGAGGCCAGGGGCAGCGGGAACCCCAGGGCACGCCCGGTTTCCGTCACCAGCCCCAGATCCTTGACGAAGATGTCCACGGCCGAGGTCGGGGTGTAGTCGCCATCGACCACATGCTTCATCCGGTTCTCGAACATCCAGGAATTGCCGGCGGCGTTGGTCACAACGTCATACATCGCGTCCAGCGGGATGCCCGCGCGGGCGGCCAGGGCCATCGCCTCGGCACCGACGGCGATATGCACGCCCGCCAGCAGCTGGTGGATGACCTTGACCGTGGCACCCTGCCCGATATCAGGCCCGATGCGATAGGTCTTGGCGGCCACCGCCTCCAGCACCGGGGCCAGCGCCTCGAAGGCCGCATCCGGCCCCGAGGCCATGACGGTCATCGCCCCCTGCGCGGCCTTGGCGGCCCCGCCCGACACCGGCGCGTCCAGCATCAGGATGCCGCGCGCGGCCAGATCGGCGCCCAAGGCGCGCGCATCATCCGCCGACTGGGTGCAGCTGACCATGATCGCGCCGCCGGGTGCGATGCGGTCGGCAACGCCTCCCTGCCCCAGGATCACCTGACGCGCCTGCGCGCCGTTCACCACCAGCACGATCACCGCGTCGAAATCGCCGCCGAGGCCCGCGACGCCATCCGCCACGCCCTCGGCCCCCTGGGCCGCAAAGGCGTCGCGGCGCCCCGCATCCAGGTCTATGCCGCTGGTGGCCAGTCCGGCACGCAGGCAGGACAGCGCCGCCCCCATGCCCATGGACCCAAGGCCGACGACGCATACTCGATAGCGGGACGGGACGGACATCTGTGCTTCTCCCTGATCAGATTGGGGCGCAGTCAGTCACAAACACGCGCGCAATGCAACAATTTATCTCAATAAGTCACGTTTTTTAACATCCTCGCTTATCGTTGCGGTGATAGTTTTTTTCCGTTCCCGCAGATTTCACGGCCCGACGGCCACCGGACGGATTTACACCGTCGCGCGCCCGGCGTTCTGTCGGCACCGGATCGCAACATCGGAGGGGACGACATGGCGACATCACTGGTACTGGAACGCAAGGGTCAGCTGGCGCTGCGCGACATCGCGCTGGATCAGGACCTGTCGCCCACCGACGTGCGCATCGCGGTCCATACGGTCGGCATCTGCGGGTCGGACGTGCATTACTATACGCACGGCAAGATCGGCCCCTTCGTGGTCGAGCAGCCGATGGTCCTGGGCCACGAGGCATCGGGCACCGTGGTCGAGGTCGGCGCCCAGGTCACGCACCTGAAGCCCGGCGACAGGGTCTGCATGGAGCCCGGCATTCCCGATGCGACCTCGCGCGCGGCCAAGCTGGGCATCTACAACGTCGATCCGGCGGTGCGGTTCTGGGCCACCCCACCCGTGCATGGCTGCCTGACGCCGCAGGTCGTGCATCCGGCGGCCTATACCTACCGGCTGCCCGATCAGGTCTCCTTCGCGCAGGGCGCGATGGTCGAGCCCTTCGCGATCGGCATGCAGGCCGCGTTGCGGGCACGCATCCAGCCGGGCGACATCGGCCTGGTCACCGGCGCCGGGCCCATCGGCATGATGACCGCGCTGGCGGCGCTGGCGGGGGGCTGCGCCAAGGTGATGGTCGCGGACCTAGCCCAGCCCAAGCTGGACATCATCGGCGCCTATCCGGGCATCGAGACCGTCAACATCCGCACCACCCCCGCAGCCCAGGCGATCGTCGAGGCCACCGATGGATGGGGCGCGGACGTCGTCTTCGAATGTTCCGGGGCGGCCCCCGCGATCCTGGGCCTGCCGGCGCTGGCGCGTCCCGGCGGCACGGTCGTGCTGGTCGGCATGCCGGTCGATCCGGTGCCGGTCGACATCGTCGGCCTGCAGGCCAAGGAGCTGCGCATCGAGACGGTGTTCCGCTATGCCAACGTCTATGACCGCGCGATATCGCTGATCGCGGCGGGCAAGGTCGACCTGTCGCCGCTGATCTCGGCCACGATCCCGTTCGCGGACAGCATCGCCGCCTTCGACCGTGCGGTCGAGGCGCGCGACACCGACGTCAAGATCCAGATCCGCATGCCGGACTGAAACGCGCCTGAAAAGTATGACCGCCGCCCCGGCGTTTTGGAGTGGCTGCAGCCCTGGGTTGCAGCCATTTCCCACCGGGCAAGGCGCCCCTGGCGCGGCCATGCTGCATGGCAGCATTTTCATGCCGCGGTTCCCGTCCCGCTGACATGATGATTTTTCGGCACCCGGTGTCAAAAAAGTATCTGAAGATTCGCCGTGCCGTCGTGGCCCCGTCTGGACGACCCGTGCTAGCAAAGGTCCAGCGCCTTGGAGGGCCGGCATCGCAGCAGCGGGCCGTGCTGGCGCGGAGAGGGGGAACGCGATGCAGCCAGATCTGGAACTGGTCCATATCCGCAAGGGTGAATCCTTTGCCGCGTGGCAGCACGGCTATCCCTTCCGCACGGTCCGCTGGCACTTCCATCCGGAATACGAGATCCACCTGGTCGTGGCGACCTCGGGCAAGTTCTATATCGGCGACCATGTCGGCGAACTCGGGCCGGGCCAGCTGATCATGACCGGACCGAACCTGCCCCAGAACTGGATCAGCGACATCCGCCCCGGACAGATCGTGCCCTGCCGCACCAAGGTCATCCAATTCCCCGAAAGCTTCATCGAGGCCGCCCGCGGGGCATTCCCCGAGTTGGAATCCGCCCGGCACCTGCTGGAGCGCAGCCGCCGGGGCCTGCTGTTCGACGACGACACCTCGCGTGCGGTGATGCCGCTGATGGGCAAGCTGATCGACGCGCGCGGCGTGCGCCGGCTGGGGCTGTTCTTCCAGATCCTGGACCTGCTGGCGACGGCGTCCAAGGCGCAGACGTTGGCCAGCCTGAGCTTTGTCATGGACATGCAGCGCGCCGAGGAATCGGACATGAACCGCGCCCTGGGCCATCTGCGGGAAAACCTGCTGGACGCGGTCAGCGAAACCGAACTGGCCGACCTGACCGGACAGAGCCAAAGCGCGTTCTCGCGGTCGTTCAAGCGCCATACCGGGACCACGCTGGTCCGCTATCGCAACCAGATGCGGATCGACCTGGCCTGTCACATGCTGCTGTCGGACCCCGACGCCAAGGTCGCCGATATCTGCTTTGACGTGGGCTTTTCGAACCTGTCGAACTTCAACCGCCATTTCCTCAAGCTGAAGAAGATGTCGCCGTCGGAATTTCGCGCGACCTTCGCCGCCAACCAGACGATCCGCATGGCCAGCTGAACCCGCCACACCACCCCATACCCTGCGCGACGCGGTTCCCCATGCGGGCCGCGACCGGAGGGGGACTGCCGACTGCACATCGAAGGGAGGACTATGATGAACACCTTGCTCAAGACCGTATCCGCCGCCGCGCTAGGCTTTGTCGCCTCGGCCGGCCTTGCCGCCGCCCAGGACGACACGCTGAAGATCGGCATGACGTTCCAGGAGATGAACAACCCCTATTTCGTGTCCATGCAGGAGGCCCTGAACGAGGCCGCCGCCCAGATCGGCGCCGAGGTCATCGTGACCGACGCGGGCCATGACGTGGCCAAGCAGATCTCGGATGTCGAGGACATGCTGCAGCAGGGCATCGACATCCTGCTGCTGAACCCCACCGACAGCGCGGGCGTCGAATCGGCGGTGCGCATGGCCAAGGACCAGGGCGTGATCGTGGTCGCGGTCGACGCCAACGCCAACGGCCCGGTCGACACGTTCGTCGGCTCCAAGAACCGCGACGCGGGCTATCAGTCCTGCGCCTATCTGGCCGAAGCCCTGGACGGCCAGGGAGAGGTCGCCATCCTGGACGGCATCCCGGTCGTGCCGATCCTGCAGCGCGTCGAGGGCTGCAAGGAGGCCCTGGCCGAGCATGAGGGCATCACCCTGGTCGACACCCAGAACGGCCGCCAGGACCGGTCCGTCGCCCTGGGCGTGGTCGAGAACATGATCCAGTCGCACCAGAACCTGGCCGGCATCTTCTCGGTCAACGACGGCGGTGCGATGGGTGCGCTGGCCGCGATCCAGGGGTCGGGGCGCGACATCAAGCTGACCTCGGTCGACGGCGCCCCCGAGGCGGTCAAGGCCATCGCCGACGGCGGCCCGTTCATCCAGACCACCGCGCAGTTCCCGCGCGACCAGGTCCGCGTGGGCCTGGGCATGGCGCTGGCCCAGTACTGGGGCGCGCGCGTGGTACCGACCGAGGTGCCGATCGACGTGCGCACGGTCGATGCCGAGAACGCGGCCGACTTCAGCTGGTGACGGACCCGGCCGCGCCCCCTACGGGGCGCGGCCGAACAAAGGGGGGCAAGATGCTGGAACTCAGGGGAATACGCAAAAGCTTCGGCCGGATCGAGGTCCTGCATGGCGTGGACCTGCATGTCCGCGCCGGAGAGGTGCACGCCCTTCTGGGCGAGAACGGCGCAGGGAAATCGACGCTGATGAAGATCGTCAGCGGCATCATCCAGCCCTCGGACGGCCAGATCCTGATCGACGGAGAGCCGCGCAGCTTTGCCACCTATGACGCGGCGATCGCGGCGGGCGTCGGCATCGTGTTCCAGGAATTCAGCCTGATCCCCGGCCTGACCGCGGTCGAGAACATGTTCCTGGCCCGCGAGATGCGCGGCCCCCTGGGCCTTCTGGACCGCAAGGCGATGCGCGTCCGTGCGCAGGCGATCCTGCGGCGGCTGGAGGTCGACCTGCCGCTGGACGTGCCCATCGCCCGCCTGTCGGTCGCCGAACAGCAGTTCGTCGAGATCGCCAAGGCGCTGTCGCTGGACGCCCGCATCCTGGTCCTGGACGAACCCACCGCGACCCTGACCCCGTCCGAGACCGAACACCTGTTCAAGGTCATGCGCGAACTGCGCGCCGCCGGGGTGGCCATCGTCTTCATCTCACACCACCTGGACGAGATCTTCGAGATCTGCGACCGCATCACCGTGCTGCGCGACGGCGAATATGTCGGCAGCACCGATGTCGCCGACGTCACCATCGACCGCCTGGTCGAGATGATGGTCGGCCGCCGCATCGAGAACAGCTTTCCCCCCAAGCCCGCCCGCGACCCCGCGGCCCCCGTCGTGCTGGAGGCGGTGGAGGTGCAGCTGCGTCGCGGCGGCCCGGTATCGTCCTTTCAGCTGCGCGCCGGAGAGATCCTGGGCTTCGCCGGGCTGGTCGGATCGGGGCGCACCGAGACCGTCCTGTCGATCCTGGGCGAATATCCCGCCGCGCGCTGCAAGATCCGCGTGGACGGCGCCGAGGCGCGCCTGCGCGACCCCGCCGACGGGCTGGCCCGCGGCATCGGCCTGCTGCCCGAAAGCCGCAAGGAGCAGGGGCTGATCACGGCCTTTTCCATCCTGCAGAACGTGTCGGTGAACAACTACGGCAAATATCGCCAGGCCCATTGGTTCATCGACTTCAAGAAGGAACTGGCCTCGACCCAGGCCGCGATGGAGCAGGTGCGCGTCAAGGCCCAGGGCCCCCGCGCCCGCGTCGACACCCTGTCGGGCGGCAACCAGCAGAAGGTCGTCATCGCCCGCTGGCTGAACCACCAGATGCGGGTGCTGATCTTCGACGAACCCACGCGCGGCATCGACGTCGGCGCAAAGGCCGAAATCTATCAGCTGATGCGCCGGTTCACGGCGCAGGGATACGCCATCATCATGATCTCGTCAGAACTGCCGGAAGTCATCGGCATGGCCGACCGGGTCTGCGTCTTCCGCTCTGGCGGGATCGTCGCGACGGTCGAGGGGGACGCGATCACCTCGGAAGGGATCATGACACATGCAACCACGGGAAAGGTCCACCATGTCGCATGACGCAAACACCGCCAGGCACCGCGCCTTCGACTGGCTGCTGCATTCGCCCCTGGCGCTGCCCCTAGTCGGGCTGATCGTGGTGTCGGTGCTGATGGCCTTCGCCAGCGACAATTTCTTCACCGTCAACAACATCCTGAACGTGCTGCGGCAGGTGTCGGTCGTGGGCATCCTGGCGGTGGGCATGACCTTCGTCATCCTGACCGGCGGGATCGACCTGTCGGTGGGCGCGGTCATGGCGTTGGCCGGCACGGTCGCGGCCGGGATCATGGTGAACATGGGCCTGCCCGGCGGGGTGGGCATCGCCGCCGCCCTGCTGGTCGGGCTGGGGCTGGGGCTGTTCAACGGCGTGCTGGTGGCCTGGGGCAAGATGCCCGCGATCATCGTGACCCTGGCCACGATGGGCATCGCCCGCGGGCTGGGCCTGATCTATTCGGGCGGCTATCCGATCAGCGGGCTGCCGGGCTGGGTGTCCTGGTTCGGCGTGGGCCGGGTGGGCATCATGCCCGTGCCGGTGATCATCATGATCGTCGTCTATGCACTGGCCTGGCTGCTGCTGCAGCGCACGCCCTTCGGCCGCCACGTCTATGCCATCGGCGGCAACGAGACCGCCGCCCGCCTGTCCGGCGTGCGCACCCGGCTGGTCAAGCTGGCGGTCTATGCCATCTCGGGGCTGACCGCGTCGCTGGCCGCCATCGTGCTGACCGGCCGCCTGATGAGCGGCCAGCCCAACGCCGGGGTGGGATTCGAGCTGGACGCCATCGCCGCGGTCGTCCTAGGCGGGACCGCCATCGCCGGTGGGCGCGGGCTGATCCTGGGCACGCTGATCGGCGCGGTGCTGCTGGGCATCCTGAACAACGGCCTGAACCTGGTGGGCATCAACCCCTACATGCAGGACGTCATCAAGGGCCTGATCATCCTTCTGGCGATCTATATCGGGCGGGAATGGCGCTGATGGACCGGTACCTGATCGGCATCGACGTCGGCACCGGATCGGCGCGGGCGGGCGTGTTCGACGCCACGGGCGCCGCGCTTGGCACCGGGAAATGCGACATCGCCATGCACCGCCCCGACGGGGTGATCGCCGAACAGTCCAGCGCGCAGGTCTGGGACGCGGTCTGCGCCGCGACCCGCGCCGCGGTGGCCCAGGCCGGGATCGACCCGGCCCGCGTGGCAGGCATCGGGTTCGACGCCACCTGTTCGCTGGTGGTGGTGGGCGATACGCCCCTGGGCGTGGGCGACCCCGCCCATCCCGACCGCGACATCATCGTCTGGATGGACCACCGCGCGGTCGACCAGGCGGCGCGCATCAATGCGGGCGGGCACGACGTCCTGCGCTATGTCGGCGGGCGCATCTCTCCCGAAATGGAGACGCCCAAGCTGCTGTGGCTGCGCGAAAACCGGCCCCAGGTCTTTGACGCGGCGCGCCATTTCTTCGACCTGACCGATTTTTTGACCTGGAAGGCCACGGACAGCACCGCGCGGTCGACCTGCACGGTGACCTGCAAATGGACCTATCTGGCGCATGAAGAACGGTGGGACGGCGATTACTTCCGCGCCATTGGCCTGGGCGTGCTGGCCGACGAAGGCTTCGCGCGCATCGGCACGCAGGTCGTGCCGCCCGCCACGCCCCTTGGCGCGGGCCTGACCGCCGATGCGGCGCGCGCCATGGGCCTGCGGCCCGGCATCGCCGTCGGCGCAGGGCTGATCGACGCGCATGCGGGCGGGGTCGGCACCGTCGCCGCGATGGGCGATCCGGTCGACACGGTGGGCTATGTGTTCGGCACATCATCCTGCACCATGACCACGACGCGGAACCCGGCCTTCGTGCCGGGCGTCTGGGGGCCCTATTTCTCGGCCATGGTGCCGGGCATGTGGCTGAACGAGGGCGGGCAGTCGGTCGCGGGCGCGGCCATCGACCACCTGCTGCGCCTGCACCCCGCCCACGACCAGGCGACCGATGCTGCCCGCGCGCAGGGCCGGTCCCTGCCCGAATGGCTGGCGGACCAGGCCGCGCCCGACGCCGTGCGGCAGGCGGCCCACCTGCACGTGGTGCCCGAATTCCTGGGCAACCGTGCGCCCTTTGCCGACCCCCATGCCCGCGCCATCGTCAGCGGCCAGGGGATGGACACGGACCTGGCGTCCCTGATCTCGCTGTATGTCGCGGGGGTCTGCGGGCTGGGTTACGGCCTGCGCCAGATCATCGCGACCCAGGCTGCCCACGGGGCACCGGTCGCGCGCATCGCCATCAGCGGGGGCGCGGGCCGCCATCCGCTGATCCGCAAGCTGCTGGCCGATGCGACCGGCCTGCCCGTGGATGCCGCGGCGGCGGACGAGCCCGTGCTGCTGGGCGCGGCCATGCTGGGCGCGGTCGCGGGCGGGGTGTTCCCCGACCTGGCATCGGCCATGCCAGCCATGTCGCGCGTCCAGACCACCCATCATCCCGACCCCGACAGCCAGCGGCTGCACGCCGCGCGCCATCGGGCCTTCCTGACGCTTCAGGCCACCGCCCGCGACCTGCGCGGCGACATCGACGCCGCATTGAGAGGAGACCACGATGCCCTTCACGGATAGATCCGTCATCATCACCGGCGCAGGCAAGGGCATCGGCCGGGCCACCGCCAGCCTGCTGGCCGAACGCGGCGCGCGGGTCACGGCCATCAGCCGCACGCAATCCGACCTGGACAGCCTGGACGCCCGGGCCATCGTGGCCGATCTGTCCGACCCCGCGGCCGCGCGTGATGCCATGGCCCAGGCCGGGACCTGCGACTTCCTGGTCAACTGCGCCGGCACCAACGTGCTGGAGGGGCTACTGGATCTGACCGACGCGGGCTATGACACGGTGATGGACATCAACCTGCGCAGCGCGTTGATCTGCGCGCAGGAGTTCGCCCGCGCCCGGATCGCCGCGGGCGGCGGCGGCGCCATCGTCAACGTCACCAGCATCGCGGGCCATCGCGGATTCCCCGACCACGTCGCCTATGCCGCGTCCAAGGCCGGGCTGGAGGGCGCGACCCGCGTCATGGCGCGCGAACTGGGCCCCCACGGCATCCGCGCCGTGGCCATCGCGCCCACCGTCACCCTGACCGAACTGGCCGCCGCCGCCTGGAGCGCGCCGGCCAAGCGCGACCCGATGATGGCCCGCCACCCGATGGGCCGCTTTGCCGAGGCCGAAGACGTGGCCCGCGCCATCGCGCTGCTGCTGTCGGACGATGCGGGCCTGATCACCGGGGCGGTCCTGCCCCTTGACGGCGGCTTCCTGGCCGTCTGACCGAACACCATCCCAAGGAGAATACCATGTCCCAAGACCTGCACGGCAAGGTTGCCGCGATCACCGGGGCCGCATCGGGCATCGGGCTGGCCGCCACGCGCGCACTGCTGGAGGCGGGCGCCCGCGTGGTGCTGGTCGACCGCAACGCCGACGCGCTGGACGCGCTGACGCGCGAGCTGGGCGCAGACGCGATCGCCCAGGTCACCGACCTGCTGGACGCGGACAGCTGCAACGCGATGGTGCCGCAGATCCTGGACAAGGTCGGCCAGATCGACATCATGCTGTGCAACGCGGGCAGCTATATCGGCGGCGATCTGGTCGACACCAACCCGGCCGCCATCGACCGCATGCTGAACCTGAACGTCAACGCGGTGATGAAGAACATCCATGCGGTGGCCCCCCACATGATCGAACGCGGCACGGGCGACATCATCGTCACCAGCTCCATCGCCGGACACGCGCCGATCCACGTCGAGCCGGTCTATACCGCGTCGAAATGGGCCGTGACCTGTTTCGTCCAGACCATGCGCCGCCAGCTGATGGGCCACGGCGTGCGGGTGGGACAGGTCTCTCCGGGGCCGGTCATCTCGGCCCTGCTGGCGGATTGGGAACCCGAACGCCTGCAGCGCATGAAGGATGCCGGCGCCCTGATCGAACCGGTCGAGGTCGCGGACGCGCTGATGTACATGCTGACGCGCCCGCGCAACGTGACGATCCGCGACATGATCGTGCTGCCCAGCAACTTCGACGTCTAGGCGAACGCCTCGCTGGTGGCGCGCGACAGGTGCCCCCCGGTGGGATCGCCCACCGGGACGCCGTCCTGCGCGATGGTCCGGCCGCGCAGCAGGGTGCGGACCGGCCAGCCGGTGATCTCCATCCCCTCGTAGGGCGTGTAGTCGCAGCCGTGGTTCAGCTGCGCCTGCCGGATCGACCGGGTCAGGGTCGGGTCCCACAGCGCCAGGTCGGCATCCGCGCCGATGGCGATGCTGCCCTTCTGCGGATAGAGGCCATAGAGCCGCGCGGGGTTGGTCGAGGTCAGCGCCACGAACCGCTGCAGGCTGATGCGCCCCTTGCCGACACCTTCGGAAAACAGGATCGGCAGGCGGGTTTCGACCCCCGGAATGCCGTTCGGCACGTATTTGAACGACGATCGCGCGCGGGGCGTGTCCTTGCCCGTCCCGTCGATGCGAAACGGGCAATGGTCGGACGAGAAGATGTCGAAGGTCCCGTCCCGCAACCCCTGCCAGATCGCCGCCTGGCTGTCCGCATCGCGCGGCGGCGGGGAACAGACGTATTTCGCGCCGTCGAAATCCATGTTCAGCCCGCGCAGGTCGTCCGCGGTCAGGGCGATGTACTGGGGGCAGGTTTCGGCGTGAACCTTCATGCCTCGGGCACGGGCCCACTGGATCTGCTCCATCGGGTCGCGGCCCGAGACGTGGACGATCACCACCGGCACGTCGATCAGCTGGGCGTGGCTGATGGCGCGGTGCGTGGCCTCGCGTTCGGCGATCTGGGCGTGGGCCTGACCGTGGTAATAGGGCGCGGTGCGGCCCTCGGCCTCCAGGCGCCGGGTCAGGTGCCGGATCGCGTCATGCCCTTCGGCATGGACCATGACCAGGGCGCGTTCGCGGCGCGCCACCTCGAACACGTCCAGGATCTGGGCGTCGTTCAGGACCAGGTCGTCATAGGTCATGAAGACCTTGAAGGACGTGTACCCGTCGCGGACCAGCGCCGGCAATTCTTGCCCCAGCACCTGCGGGGTCGGGTCGCTGACGATCAGGTGGAACGACACGTCGGTGTGGCAATGCCCCTGGGCCTTGCGATGATAATCCTCGACGCAGGCGCGCAACGACTGTCCTTTGATCTGCAGCGCAAAGGGCAGCACGGTCGTGTTGCCCCCCGCCGCCGCCGACCGGGTGCCGCTGGCGAAATCGTCCGCCATGGTGGTGCCGTCCGATGTCGGCTGGTCCAGATGCACATGCGCGTCGATCCCGCCCGGCAGGACCAGCAGCCCCGTGGCGTCGATCCGCTCGGCCCCGGTCAGCCCCTGCCCGATCTGCGCGATGCGCCCGTCGCGGATGCCGATATCGGCGGCATAGCTGTCGGCGGCGGTGACGACCGTGCCGCCCGCGATGACCAGGTCCAGCCCGCTCATGCGACGATCCGGGCCAGCGCGTCGGTCAGGCGGTCGACCTGATCCAGCGTGTTGTAATGCACCATCGACACGCGCAGCACGCCGCCGTTTTGATCCTCGCCCAGATGCTCGACCAAGCGGCGCGAATGGAAATCGCCGAACCGCATGGCGATGCCGTGATTGTCCATCGCGCGGGCGACGGCGCCGGAATCGACACCGTCGAACTTGAACGCGATGGTCGGCACGCGGGTGCTGTCGCGATTGACCGATCCGCCGATGACGCGGCAGTCGTTGCGCGCCGACAGCCAGGCCAGCAGGCGGTCGGTCAGCGCATCCTCCTGCGCGGTGATCAGATCGAAGGCGGCCTCCAGCAAGGCGCGGTCGTCGCCCGTGGCGCCGTGATGGCGGGCCAGCGTGGTCAGGTATTCAAGGATGCCGTCGGTGGCATAGGCGGCCTCATAGCTGGGATTGCCGGGCTCCAGCTTAGCCGAAACCTTATCCTTGCCATAGAAGTAATGGTACAGCCCGTCCAGTTCGGCCAGCAGGTCGTATTTCCCGTACATCAGCGCGCCATGCGGGCCATAGGCCTTGTAGAGGCTGAAGACATAGTAATCAACATCCCAGGCCTGAACGTCAATCAGCCGGTGCGGCGCATAGGCGACCGCATCGACGCAGATCCGTGCGCCGCGGTCATGGACGAAGCGCGCGAAATCCGCGACCGGATAAACCTGGCCCAGGATGTTGGACACATGCGTCACGCAGACCAGACGGGTGCGGTCGGTCATCAGCGGGGCCAGATCGGCCAGCTGCAGATCCATCGTGTCCGCATTCAGCGGCCACACCTTGAGGGTGACGCCGAACTCCTCCAGCCGGGTCCAGGGGCCGATGTTGCTTTCGTGATCGGCCATGGTGACGATGACCTCGTCGCCCGGCACGAACTGACGGCGCATGGCCTGCATCAGGTTGCCCATCAGCACCGTGGTCGAGGGGCCGAACACGATCTCCTCGGGGCGGGCGGCATTGACCAGCGTCGCGGCGGCGCGACGGCCCGCCATCAGCGCCTCGGCCGCGGCCTGCGACACCGCATAGCTGCCGCCGATCTGGACGTTGCGATGGGTCAGGAACTCGACCATGCGGTCCAGGGCGGGCTGGGCGATCTGCGCGCCGCCGGCATTGTCGAAGAACACCCAGTCCTGCGTCAGGCCGGGAAATTGGGACTGCACATAGGCCATGTCCAGTTGTGTCATCGGGGTCGTCCTTCAGTGGTTCAGCACGGCGCCCAGGAAATTGCGCGTGCGTGGTTCTTGGGGGTCGGACAGCACCTGCGCGGGCGGTCCCTGTTCGACGATCTGGCCCGCATCCATGAAGATGACGCGGTCGGCCACTTGGGACGCGAATCCCATCTCGTGCGTGACGACGATCATGGTGGTGCCCGTCCGGGCCAGATCGCGCATGACGTCCAGCACCTCGCCCACCATTTCGGGGTCCAGCGCGCTGGTCGGTTCGTCGAACAGCATCACCTGCGGCTCCATCGCCAGCGCCCGGGCGATGGCGACGCGCTGCTGCTGGCCGCCGGACAGATGCTCGGGGTACTTGTCGGCCTGGCTGGAAATGCCCACGCGGGCCAGCAGGCGGTCGGCCTGGGCCGCGGCATCCGCCCGCGTGGTGCGGCGCACGCGGCGGGGCGCCAGCATGACGTTTTCACGCACCGTCAGATGCGGGAACAGGTTGAAGGACTGGAACACCATCCCGACCTCGGCGCGCACGCGGGCCAAGGCGCGGCCGGTGGTGACGGGGGTGCCGTCCACGCGGATCTCGCTTGCGGGGTCGAACCCCTCCAGGCGGTTGATGCAGCGGATCAGGGTCGATTTGCCGGACCCCGACGGGCCGATGATGCAGACGACCTCGCCCTTGGCGACGTCCAGGTCGATGCCGCGCAGGGCCTCGAAGCTGCCATAGGATTTCCGCAGGTTGCGGATGCTGACGAAACCGGCCATCTCAGCGCCTCCGTGCCGCAAAGCGGCGTTCCATGCGCGACACCAGCGCGACCAGCGGCCACAGGAACGCGATGTAGATCACCGCGGCCACGATCAGCGGCGTGGGGTTCGCGGCCAGGGCCTGCGCCTGCGTCGCCTGTTTCAGCAGGTCGGGCATGGCCACGACCGATGCCAGCGCGGTGTCCTTGACCACATTGATCGAATTGTTGGTCAGCGGCGGGATGACGATTCGCACCGCCTGCGGCAGGATCACGTCGGCCATGGTCTGGCGCCCGTTCAGGCCCAGGGCGGCGGAGGCCTCGAACTGGCCCTTGGGAATCGCCTCGATGCCGGCGCGAAAGATCTCGGCCGTATAGGCGCCCGACACCAGCGTCAGCGCGCTCATGGCGGATGCGAATGGCGACAGGCGCAAACCTACGAAGGGCAGCGCGTAATAGACGATGATCAGCAGGACCAGCAGCGGGATCGACCGGAAAATGTCGATATAGAGCTGTGTCACGAACCGGACCGGGCCGGGCCCGTACAGCCGCGCCATCGCCAGCCCCAGGCCCAGCACCAGCCCCGCGACGATGCTGGCCGCCCCCAGCTGCAGCGTGATCCACAGACCCTGCAGCAGCATGGGAAAGGTCCGCCGCATAACCTCGGCGTTCAGGAAAGTGTCGAAGATATCCATGTGCATCCCTTCGGGTCCGGGACGGGCCCGGACCCGGCTGTCGGATCAGTTGAGCGTCGGCATCGGCAGGACGGTGACGGTGGACGACCCCGCATCGGGGGCGACGCCGAACCACTTCTCGTGCAGCTCGGCCACCACGCCCTCGGTCTTCAGCGCGTCCAGGATGGTGTTGACCTCGGTCGCCAGTTCGGCGTCCTTGGCGAACATCATCGAATACTTCTCTCCGGTCGGGATGCGTTCGACGACGGCCAGCTGCGGCTTGTCCTTGACGTAGTACTGCAGCGCCGGGATGTCCGACACGTACCCGTCGATCCGCCCCGCCTGCAGGTCCAGCATCGCGGGCGCCAGCCCCTCATAGCGGCGGATGTCGGCGAACCCGTATTCGGCCTGGTTCTCGGTCGCCCACATGTCGCCGGTCGATCCGGTGTCGACGCCGACGACCTTGTCCTTCATCTCGGCCAGCGATTTCGGCCCCTCGGCCAGGGTGGTCAGCGACTGGTCGCTGTCGTAATAGGGCTGGGCGAAGGTCACCGATTCCAAGCGTTCGTCGGTGATGGTGATGGAGCTGGTCGCGATGTCGATCCGCCCCGACTGCACGGCAGAGAACAGCCCGTTGAAGGGAATGTTCACCGTCTCGACCTCGGCGCCCATGCGGTCGGCCACGGCGGCGACCAGGTCGATCTCGAAGCCCACGAACTGGCCGGCATCGTCCTGGAACTCCCACGGGACGTTGCCGATGTTGGCGCCCACCGTCAGGGTTTCCTGTGCCGACGCGGCAAGGGCCGAACCGGCAAGCAGCGCCAGTGCCATGGCCGTGCGGCGCATCCTTTTTCCGTGCATGATCATCTCCCCGTCTTTATGATTCTGGATTGACCGGACAAACCGGTCTGACCAGTATCAAGCCACGGGCCGATCCGGTTTGCAATGGCCGTGGTTCCTGTGCAGATGGATGGCGGACGGGATGCCGACGGAAAGGGCAATGCGCGGGTGATGTGGGACAAGGGACCGGTGACGCAGACCATCGCGCGTCGCCTGCAGGAGATGATCCGGTCGGGCGAACTCAAGGCCGGAGAGCGGCTGCCGTCGCAGCGGGTGCTGTCGGAACAGCTGAACGTGTCGCGCCCGTCGCTGCGCGAGGCGCTGCTGACGCTGGAGACGTTGGGCCTGGTCCAGACCCTGCCCGCGCGGGGGACCTTCGTGATGGACCCGGCAACGCGGCCCGCACAGACGACATGGCGCTATGACGATGCCCACGATCTGCGCGAGGTGTTCCAGACCCGCCTGCTGATCGAGGGAGAGCTGGCGCGGCTGGCCGCATCCGCCATCACCCCCGATGCGCTGGCCGGCCTGCAATCGGCCGCCGCCCAGTTCGAGCAGGCTTGGGCGCAGGGCGACTTGGTCGCCCATGTGGACGCGGACCTGGCCCTGCATCAGGGCATCGCGCAGGCCTGCCCGAACCGGATGCTGGCCACGTTGTACAGCACCGTCAGCCAGCTGCTGACCGAGACGCAGCGCCAGCCGATCCCGAACACCGACCCCGATCGCATGGCGCAGTCCATCGCCGAACACCGCGCCATCCTGGCCGCGATGGAACGGCGCGATCCCGACGCGGCGCAGGCGCATATGCGCGACCACATCCGCAACACCGCGCGCTGCGCGGGCCTGCAGATCTAGCGCGCCCCGAACGCTCTGCGCGCGCTTTTTGGCAAAACCCGCTTGACGGCCCTGCGCCAGTCTTTTAGATCGCCGCTACTCGTGGCGGAGTAGCTCAGTTGGTTAGAGCAGCGGAATCATAATCCGCGTGTCGGGGGTTCGAGTCCCTCCTCCGCTACCAGTGATCCCCCCAGATGCAATCTTGTGAACCCTGCCCCAGGTGGTCTGCGGGCATCTTTTCGTTTTGGGCTCACAGGGCCCCCTCGCTGCCGGAATACATCACGTCCAGCACGCGATGGGCTGCGTCGGTCCGACAGGTCCATGGCGCCTCGGCCCCGGTGACAGCCGCCTGGACCTCGGCGCCTGCCTGCGTTTCGGTCATGGTGACGACGGTGACGGCGGACAGGCCCCTGCCCACCTGGGCCGCGATGGCCGCGCGGCAGGCGGTGGCGGCGGGGCCGGTCAGGTCGTCACCGGCGCAGGCGGCCAGCGGCAGCGCCGCCAGCAGGGCAAGGATGGTTTTGGCGGTCATGCGGCGGCCTTCCGATCCAGCGGTGATTCGCGCAGACCAGTCAACCATGCCGGTCGCGACCCGGCTATCGGATCGGCGACATGCGAAAGGGCCCGCGGCGATGCCACGGGCCCCTGTCGTCACGCCGGATCGGCAATCATTCGGCGGGCATCGCCTCGACCGAGATGCGGACCTCGACCTCGTCGGACACGGCGGGGGCGAACATGCCGGCGTTGAAGTCGCTGCGCATCAGGGTGGTGGTCGCGTCGAAGCCCAGCCAGGGCTTGTTCTCCATCGGGTGGGTGCCCTGCTGGTTCAGCGTGGTGTCCAGCACGACCTCCTTGGTGACGCCGTTCAGGGTCAGATCGCCGGTGATCAGCGCGGTGGTGTCGCCGGTGACCTCGATGCCGGTGGACTTGAAGGTCACCTCGGGGGCGGCACCCTCGGCGCCGAAGAAGTCGGGCGACAGGAAGTGCTCGTCACGGCCCGCAAAGCCGGTCATCAGCGAAGCGACCGGGAACGTCGCCTCGACCGAGGATGCGGCCGGGTCCTCGGCGTCGAACATGATCGTGCCGGTGATGTCGCCGAACATGCCCGTCGTGGTCGAGAAGCCCAGGTGGCTGTAGTCGAACACGATCTGGCTGTGCGAGGTGTCCAGGCTGTAGGTTTCGGGCGCGGCCAGGGCGGCACCGGCGACGAGGGCGAAAGCGGCGGTCAGGGCGGTCGTTTTCAGCATCGGAATCTCCGTTTGTTGTGGGGGCACCATCCTTGGAAGCGGCCCGTGGGGCAACTAGCGATGCGCGAACAGGGGCTGTCAGCCAGCGCACATCACCGTGTGGCGGTCAGCGCGACGGTCAGGTCCACCTGGAACCCCACCGTGCTTTCGTCGGCATATGCCGCGCCCACCTGCCAGTCGCGGCGGTCCATCACGGCCTGCCCCTGCATCACGGCGACGCCGTCCGTGATGGTCAGATCGAAGGGCAGCGTGACGGGCATCTGCTGGTCGCGCAGGCGCAGCGGTCCTTCGGCGACATAGCCCGCGCCCTCGGGTCGGATCGTGCCCTCGAAGACGGCGGTGGGATGGGCGGCGACGTCAAAGAAATCGGCCCCCTTGGCCTGGTCGGTGACGGTGCCGATGGTGACGCTGTCCATGTTGATGGTCACCGCCACGGCGCCCGTGCCGCTGTCCGGGTCGAACGTGATCGCCGCCGTCCAGTCGGCAAAGCTGCCGGTCACGGTCGATCCCATCTGGCGCACCGCAAAGCCGAGTTCACCGTCGGTGACCTGCCATTCGGACGCCGCCTGGTCCAGCGTCGCCACCGGGGCCGCGTCGCGCGGCGCGGTGGCCAGCGCATAGGCCGCCCCCGCCCCGAAGACCGCCACCGCGACCAGCGCCGGCAGCGCGTGGCGGGCGGCGATGCCCCGGCCCGCGGGCACGCCCCGCGTCATGCGGCCCAGCACCCCGTCGCGGTCGATCACCGCATGCTTGATGGCGCCCGCCACATGCAGGACCACCGACCCGATCAGCAAGAAGGCAAAGACATGATGCACCTGGGCCATGACCATCGCCAGGGCGGGCGATTTCGGCACCAGCGGCAGCCCCTGCCCCAGGGGCCACAGGATCGGCGCGAACCCGTCGGTCGCGGCATGTTCGATCCAGCCCGTCACCGGCACCAGCACCATCGACCCGTAAAGCGTCCAATGCACCGCCTCGGCCAGCAGGGTCTCCAGCCGGCGTTCGGGGTGGACGGGGGCGGGGCGCGTCTGGGTCAGCGCCCAGCCGATGCGCACCAGCGCCACGACCAGCGCCGCAAGACCCAGCGTCTTGTGGAACGAGAACACCTGCACCTTGAGCGCCATCTGCTCCAGCGGGATGCGTTCGGCCCACAGGCCCAGGGCGATGTTGGACAGGATGATCAGGGCGGTCAGCCAGTGCAGGCTGCGGGCGACGCTGCCATAGCTGGCTTTGGTGTTCTGGCGCATGGGGGGCCTTCGATGCGGATTTTTCCCCTGATAGCGCGTTTCGCGGATGCGCGGCACTGCCTTGGCCGCACATCCGCTGTGCGGGTCGTCACAATTCGACGACGCGCCGCTCGATCATCGCGGTCTGCGCCGCCAGCCCCATGCGCACGGCCCAGATGCCGTCCTGGACGCTGACGTCGGGGCGGTCGCGCTGGCCGCGGACAAGTTCCAAGAACCCCCGGTGCTGATAGAAGGTCGAGCCGTTGTGATCCCCCGCATCCAGCAGCGTCGGGTCCACGGGGATCACGTGGACCTGCGGCCCGCGGGGTTCGCGGGGCGACACGACGACCTGCGCCACGGGCGGATCGCCCAGATGCGCGGGCCAGAAGCGCGTGGGACCGGGCACGAAAGCCTCGATCTTGCCACGGGGGCCCACGGCGCTGATCTCCTCCTGCCAGCGCGATCCTTCGGCGAACATGCACAGCTCCAACATGGCGCGGGTGCCGTCGGCAAAGTCCACCGCGACATAGCCGTGGTCGAAGATGTCGGGCGTCCGGCCGTCATGCACTTCGTCCAGGTGGTTCAGCGCCTGCCCGCCGGTCGCCATCACACGGACCGGGTCAGACCCCAGCGCCAGCCGCATCAGGTCGAAGAAATGGCAACACTTCTCGACGAACGTCCCGCCGCTGTAGCGGTTGAAGCGGTTCCACTGCCCGACCTTGGACAGGAACGGATAGCGGTGTTCGCGGATGCTCAGCATGCGGATGCCGCCGGTGGCCTCCTGGGCCATCTCCAACAGCCGGGCGACGGGGGGCATGTAGCGGTACTCCATCGCGACCCAGACCGGCGCCGCGTGCCGTGCGGCCAGTTCCGCCACCGCCGCCGCGTCCGACGCCTGGGTGAACAGCGGCTTTTCCACCAGCACCGGCAGCGGCCTGTGCGCGGCCACGGCCTGCAGCTGTTCGACATGGCGGTGGTTCGGGCTGGCGATCAGCAGGCAGTCCAGCCCCGGATGCGCCAGCAGGTCGGCCACGCTGTCGACCATGCGCGCACCGGGGGCCAGCGCCGCGGCGCGGGCGCGCATGGCGGCGTCGGGTTCGAAGATGGCACCGATGGCGGTGCCGGGCAGCAGGGCGATGTTGCGCAGGTGTTCCTGGCCCATCATCCCGCAGCCAATCACGCCATAGGTGATCACGCGGCTGTGTTGCATGGTCATGGGATCTCCTTAGACGAGGCGCTGGACGTAGAGCGCGCGGTCGGTGTCGTACCAGGTGCGCGAGAATTCGACCGCGTCCTGGGTCTGCGCCCAGGACAGGCGCTGGATGAAGGCGGTCGTGCTGCCGGGGCGGGGCGCGAAATCGGGCGGCGCCCAGTCGGGCACGGTGCCCAGGCCGACGCGATCCTCGGCCCGGGTGATCCACAGCTTCAGCGCCCGCTTGTAGGTCAGATACAGCGAATCCTGCACCATCTCGGGGGGAATGGCCCCGGCCCCGCCGTCCAGCCAGATCTCCTCGACCGCGATGGGGGTGTCGTCCAGGAACCGCAGGCGCCGGAACCGGGTGCCGTGATCGGCGCTGCCATAGGCGGGCTGGCCGGCATCCTTGGGATGCGATCCGACCGACAGCAGCCGCGCGCGCGGCAGGCCGCCCCCGCCCTGCGCATGTTCCAGCCGGAACATCGAATAGACCGCCCGCGTCGGTTCGCCCGCCCGGATGTAGTTCCCCGATCCCTGCCGACGGTCCAGCAGGCCCTGCGCCTCCAGTTCGGCCAGCGCCTTGCGCAGGGTCCGCACGGTGGTGTCATGCGCCTGGGCCATCTGGCGTTCGGGCGGCAGCTTCTGGCCATCGACCAGACGACCCGCGGCGATGTCGCGAATCATCATCTCGGTGATCTGTAGGTGGATCGGCAACGCGTCCGACCGATGTTCGCCTGCCCCTGCCACGACCGTCCCCCCGGTAAATTGATACACCATTGATTTACACGATGGGGGACGCTATGCAAAGGGAAATCCGACGCCGTCCCGGGAGGAAACCATGACCGTCGTCCCCGTCACCTCAGCCGATCTGGATGCCGTCGAGGTCGCCTGGTTCGCGGCGCTGTGTTCCGACGATTACCGCCATCTGGGCGTGCCCGACGGGTCGCTGCGGTCAAGCTGGGCGCATTGTTCGGACATCGTGCGCACGGCCGAACGGCAGGGGTTCGGCAACATCCTGTGCCCGTCCAGCTATCAGGTCGGCCAGGACACGCTGTCCTTCGTCGCGGGCTGCGCGCCGATCACCCAACGCATCAACATGCTGGCTGCCGTCCGCTGCGGAGAGATGCAGCCGATCATGCTGGCCCGCACCATCGCCACGCTGGACCACATGCTGGAGGGCCGCCTGACGGTCAACATCATCAGCAGCGATTTCCCCGGCCAGCAGGAGCCGAGCCCCTTCCGCTATCAGCGCAGTCGCGAGGTGGTCGAGATCCTGAAGCAGGCCTGGTCGCAGGGCGAAATCAACTATCAGGGTCAGGTCTATGATTTCAGCGGCCTGACCACCGATCCTGTCCAGCCCTATCAGACGGGCGGGCCGATGCTCTATTTCGGCGGCTATTCCCCCGACGCGCTGGACCTGTGCGGCCAGCATTGCGACGTCTATCTGATGTGGCCCGAAAAGACCGAGGACATCGCCGACAGGATGCGCGCCGCCCATGCCGCGGCCGAGAAATACGGCCGCACGCTGGATTACGGCTTTCGCGCCCATGTGATCGTCCGCGACACCGAGGCCGAGGCCCGCGAATATGCCCGCGACCTGGTCAGCCAGCTGGACGATGACCAGGGTCGGCTGATCCGCGAACGCGCGCTGGACGCGGGCTCGCTCGGCGTCAGCCGCCAGGCGCGCAACCGAGAGCTGGCCGATCTGGAGGGCTATATCGAGCCCAACCTGTGGACCGGCGTGGGCCGGGCGCGGTCGGGCTGCGGCGCGGCCATCGTCGGATCGACCGACCAGGTCCTGACCAAGCTGGAGGAGCTGCGTCGCATGGGCATCTGCGCCTTCATCCTGTCGGGCTATCCCCACAAGGACGAGGCCTGCCATTTCGGCAGCCGCGTCCTGCCCCAGATGAATACCTGCCAGTTGAACCGTGTCTGGGGCCGCGTGCCCGACACCACCCCCGCAACGCCCCTGGGCACCGGCGAAAGGCGCTGAGATGAACCGTGTGATGCTGACCGACGTTCTGAGCCTGTCGCGGCTGGTCTATGGCATGTGGCGGATCGGCGACGATGCCGACACCTCGCCCGCCCATGTCCAGGCCAAGATCGAGGCCTGCCTGGACCAGGGCATCACCACGATGGACCAGGCGGACATCTATGGCGCCTATACCGCCGAAGGCATCCTGGGCGCCGCCCTGCGTGCCAGCCCCGGCCTGCGCGACCGGATCGAGATCGTCACGAAATGCGACATCATCGCACCGATCGGCAAATACGCCGACGCGGCCTGCAAGCATTACGACACGTCCGGCGATCACATCCGCGCCGCGGTCGACACGTCGCTGCGCGACATGGGCACGGACCGGATCGACCTGCTGCTGATCCACCGCCCCGACCCGCTGATGGACCCCGACGACACGGGCGCGGCGCTGGACGCGCTGGTGGCATCGGGCAAGGTCCGCGCGGTGGGCGTGTCGAACTTCCGCCCCTGGGACGTGGAGCTGCTGCAGGGGTCGATGCAGACCCGGTTGGTCACCAACCAGATCGAGGTGTCGCTGGCCGCGATCCAGCCCTTCACCAACGGCGACCTGGCCTTTCATCAGCGCCGCCGCGACCCGGTCATGGCCTGGTCGCCCCTGGGCGGCGGCAGCCTGATGACCGGCCACGGACCCGTCGCCGCTGAACTGGACGCGCTGGCGGCGGAATTCGGCGTGGACCGCGCGGCGGTGGCTGTTGCGTTCCTGTTGCGCCACCCCGCGACCATCCTGCCGGTCATGGGCACCAATTCGCTTGCACGGATCGCCCGGATCGCCGATGCCGAAAAGGTCCGGCTGGACCGCGTGCAGTGGTTCCGCCTTTACCAAGCAGCCCTTGGGCAAGAGGTGCCATGACGCGACCGATCCCGCACAGCTTCGTTCCCGATCCGCAGAACGGGCGGCTGCTGCGCGATGCCTTTGGCCGCTTCACGACCGGTGTCACGGTGGTGACCGCCGCGACCGAGGGCGGCTGCGCGGCGATGACCGCCAACAGCTTCTCGTCCATCTCGATGGACCCGCCGCTGGTGATGTGGTCGCCGGCGCTGGCCAGCTCCCGCTTTCAGGTCTTTGCGCAGGCGCGCCATTTCGCCATCCACGTGCTGGCCGCCGACCAGGCCGACCTGGCCTGGACAGTCGCGCGCAACCGCAACGCGCTGGACCATGCGGGCCTGTCCGCGAACGCGCATGGCGTGCCGGTGCTGGACCGCTGCCTGGCCCGGTTCGATTGCGACCTGTTCGCCATGCACGAGGCGGGCGACCACATGATCATCGTCGGTCGCGTCCTGCACGCCCAGATCACCGAAGGCGATCCGCTGGCCTTCTTCGGCGGGCAGATCGCCGGGATCGCCAGAGGCTGACCGACCGCGGCGCCGGGCAGGAGGAGGCCCGGCACCGTCACGAAACGGGGGAGGAGACACCCAAGATGCGCCTGCTGACGGGCCTTGTCCGGCCATTGTCCCGGATCAACGAACAGCTGCTGCGCGCGGGGCGCGCGGTGGGCATCGTGGCCATCGGCCTGATGGTCGTGGTGACCATCGTGCAGGTCGTCGCCCGCTATGGCTTCAACAGCGCCTTGGCTTGGCCGGACGAGGCCGCGCGGTTCTGCATGCTGTGGATGACCGGCCTGATGGCGCCGACCGCGTTCCGGCGCGGGGGTTTCGTCGCGATAGACTTTCTTCCCGCCATGCTGCCCGCGACGGCCGCGCGGCTGCTGAACCTGATCCTGCTGGCCGTGTCGCTGGTGGTGCTGGTTGTCGCGGTGCAGATCGGCTGGCGCGAGGTGACGGGCCTGGGCGGACGCTTTGCCAGCGCCTCGCTGTTCCTGCCCACGTCGCTGGATTTCAGCGACTGGTACCGGGTGCCGCGGTCCTGGATGATGGCGTCGATCCCGGTCGGGCTGATGCTGCTGATTTCCGTGAATGTCGAACTGATCCTGCGCATCCTGGCGCAGTTGGGCGGTGCCCGCGACCTGCCCCCGATCGAGGGGCTGGATGCGGGCCTGCGGGGGGCCGAGTGATGCTGATCCTGTTTCTGCCGCTGTTCCTGACCTTTCTGCTGATCGGCCTGCCGGTGTTCTTCGGGATGCTGGCGGCGCCGGGCATCCTGCTGATGCTGAACGGACAGGAACGCGACCTGACGCTGCTGTACCGCAACCTCTACAACGGCATGGACAGCTTTCCGCTGATGGCGATCCCGTTCTTCATGCTGGCGGGCGAGCTGATGAACCGCGGCGGCATCACGCTGCGCCTGGTCGAATTCGCCCAGGCCCTGATGGGGCATTTCCGCGGCGGCCTGGCGCATGTGAACATCCTGTCGTCGATGCTGTTCGCGGGCCTGTCGGGGTCGGCCGTGGCCGACACCTCGGCGCTTGGGTCCATGCTGATCCCGGCGATGGAGAAGCAGGGCTATACCCGCCGCTTCGCCGCCGCGATCACCGCGGCCAGCTCGGTCATCGGGCCGATCATCCCGCCGTCGGGGATCATGATCATCTATGCCTATGTGATGGGCGAAAGCGTCGCGGCGCTGTTCCTGGCGGGCATCGTGCCCGGCATCCTGGTGGGCGTGGGCCTGATGATCGCGGTCAAGGTCATGGCCGACCGCTACGACTTTCCCATCGCCGCGCCGCGCCAAAGCTGGGACCAGCGCGGACAGGCCAGCCTCAAGGCGTTCTTTCCGCTGATGACCCCGGTCATCATCCTGGGCGGCATCCTGGGCGGCGTCTTCACGCCCACCGAGGCCGCCGCCGTCGCCGCCGTCTATGCGCTGGTCATCAGCCTGTTCGTGCTGCGCACGATGAAGATCGCGGAACTGCCGGACGTCCTGGGCCGCGCGGCGCTGACCTCGGCAGTGGTGCTGCTGCTGGTGGGTGCGGCGATGTCGTTCAAGACGGTGATCTCGCTGTCGCAGACGCCGCAGATGATGGCCGACTGGATCCTGACGCTGACCGCCGACCCGCTGATCCTGCTGCTGATGATCAACCTGTTCCTGTTCGTCGTCGGCATGTTCCTGGACGCGGGCCCCGCGATCATCATCCTGGCGCCGATCCTGGGGCCGGTCTTCACCGGCATGGGCGTCGACAGCGTGCATTTCGCGATCATCATGTGCGTCAACCTGACGGTGGGCCTGGCCACGCCGCCCATGGGGCTGGTGCTGTTCGTGGCCTCTGCGGTGTCGGGCGAAAAGGTCATGACCATCGCCCGCGCCATCCTGCCGTTCCTGCTGGTCGAGGTGCTGGTGATCTTCCTGATCACCTATGTCCCGGCCATTTCCATGACCATCCCGCGCCTGACCGGCTTTGCGGACTGAGACCACCAAGGGAGGATACCATGCTGAAACCCGCACTGACCCTGGCCGCCGCCCTGGCGCTGGCCACCCCCGTCATGGCCCAGGAATACACCCTGCGCGCCGTGGCCAACTCGAACGAGAACGACGAGGATTTCGACGGCCTGCAGGTCTTCAAGTCGCATGTCGAGGCGGCCTCCAACGGCGCCATCGCGGTCGAGATCTTCATGGGAACGCAGCTCTGTTCGAACGGTGCAGAATGCCTGCAGGGCGTGGCCGACGGCTCGATCGACGTCTACATCTCGACCTCGGACGGGGCGGCGGGGCTGTTTCCCTATCTGCAGGTTCTGGACCTGCCCTACATTATGGCCGACGACCGGGTGGCCGAACGCGTCCTGACGGGCGATTTCACCCGCCAGCTGCGCGACATGACGCTGGAGGATTCGGGCGGGATGCTGCGGCTGATGACCATCGGCAACACCGGCGGCTGGCGCAACTTCGCCAACACCAAGCGCCGCATCCAGACGCCCGCCGACCTGTCGGGCCTGAAGATGCGCACCGTGGTGGCCGACCTGCCGCAAGAGCTGGTGCGCGCGCTGGACGCCTCGCCCACGCCGATCCCCTGGGCGGAACTGTTCACCTCGCTGCAGACCAACGTGGTCGAGGGCACCGCGAACGGCATCACCGACATCATGTCGATGCGTTTCCCCGAAGCCGGGCTGCAATACCTGACGCTGGACGGCCACGCCTACATGGGCGCGATGTGGTGGATGTCGAACGAACGCTTCATGGAGATGCCCGAGGACATGCGCGCCATCGTGGTCGACGGGTTCGCCCAGCTGCAGCAGGCGACCTTCGCCTCGCCCAAACGCAAGTCCATCGCGGCCTATGAGGAGTTCCGCGCCGGCGGCGGCGAGGTCTATGTCCCCACGGCCGAGGAGAAGGCCGCCTTCACCGAGGCCGCGGCCCCGGTCTATGACTGGTTCACCAGCAATGTCGACGGCGGCGAGGAGATCCTGGCCAGCTTCCGCGAGGCCGTGTCCCAGGCCGAGACCGCGCTGGCCGAGGAACGCGCCCGCGACATCCAGTAACCCCTGCCGGGGGCCGCGACCCGGCCCCCTTGGACGCCCATGACCCGCACCGACATCCCCCTTGCCGCACGCGCGCGCGCCCTGGCGCTCGGCCTGATGCTGGCCGTCACCGTCGCCATGGCGGCGCAGTTCCTGTCCGGCCATTACGGCGTGCCGGTGATGCTGATGGCGATCCTGCTGGGCATGCCGCTGCATTTCCTGGCCGAGGATGACCGCGCCGGTCCCGGCATCGACTTTGCCGCCCGCACCCTGCTGCGCGCGGGGGTCGCGCTGCTGGGCCTGCGGGTGTCGCTGGACATGGTCGCCGCGATCGGCTGGCCCTTCGTGGCATTGGTTGCGGGATCGGTCGCGGTGGTGATCCTGGGATCGGTCGTGCTGGCGCGCAGGCTGGGACAGGACCGCGCCTTTGGCCTGCTGACCGGCGGGTCGGTGGCGATCTGCGGGGCATCGGCGGCGATGGCCATCGCATCCGTCCTGCCCGCGCGCGACAGCGCGGAACGCGACCTGTCCTTTACCGTGATCACCGTCACGGTCATGTCGACCTTCGCGATGATCGTCTATCCGATGCTGGCGGCAGGCCTGGGCCTGGACCAGCATCAGACCGGCCTGTTCCTGGGTGCCACGATCCATGACGTGGCCCAGGTCGTGGGCGCGGGCTATTCCGTGTCCGAGGAGACAGGCGACATCGCCACCGTGGTCAAGCTGATCCGCGTGACGCTCTTGGCGCCCGTCGTGCTGATTGCGGCGCTGGTCCTGCGCCGTGCCGCGCCCGCGGGGGCCGCGCGCCCGCCGCTGCTGCCGGGCTTCGTGCTGGTGTTTCTGGTGCTGGCAGCGGCGAATTCGGCACATCTGGTGCCGCTGCCCGTGACCGATGCCGCCTCGACCCTGTCGCGGGCCCTGCTGGTCGCCGCCGTGGCCGCGGTCGGCATGAAAACCGCGCTGGCGCGCATGGCGCAGGTCGGCGCCGCCGCCATCGCCATGCTGCTGGTCCAGACCGCCGCCCTGGCCACGCTGATCGCGGTGCCGCTGATGCTGGGACTGGTGTGACGGGCGGTTGCCCCCTGCCCCGCTTTCGGGCCATCTGATCCGGACCGGAGGGGATCATGGCCTTTCACCTGGACGACTTTCTGCCCTATCGCCTGGCCGTCGCGGCCCAGCAGGTCAGCCGCCGTTTCGCCCGCCTCTATGCGGCCGAAGCCGGGCTGACGATTCCCGAATGGCGGGTGCTGGCGCATCTGAACCATTCCGGTTCCGTCAGCGTCCGCGACATTCATACCCGCGTCAGCCTAGACAAGTCGGTCGTCAGCCGGGCGGCGACGCGGCTGGAACAGGCGGGGCTGGTCGCCAAATCTGACCATGCGGGCGACCGCCGCCTGATCGCATTGGAACTGACTCCGCAGGGGCGTGATCTGATGGACCGGTTGGGCCAGGTCGCGCAAGCGTTCCAGGATCGCCTGCTGCAGGAGCTTGGACCGGAGGCGGCCGCCCTGTCCGCGGCGCTGGACCGGCTGGCGCAGGATCCCGACGCGCCGTGACCCATGAAAAAGGCCGGGCGCATGGCCGGCCTGTTCAACACGGGATCATCGGGTCAGCCGTCGGTCACCGGCTCGATCCCGTCGACCATCAGCAGCGTCCCGTCCGTGGCGCTGAAGATCAGCTCGGTCGGCAGGCCGCCGCGTTCCCCGCTGACGATCAGCGTCTCGGGGCCGCGCAGGACGACGACATTCTCGTAGCCTTGGGCGGACAGGCTGTCGATGACCTCCTGATCGGTCGCGAAACCGTCAAGGGTCGGGAACTGGACCTCCTCCATGGTGGTCATCCCCTCCGTCGGCACGGCGGTCTGGGCCAGGGACGCCGTCGCCATCAGGGCGGTCAGGAAGGCGGCCGCGCCGCCTAGCCTCAGGGATGCGATCGGATTGGTCATCGTGCTCTCCTGTGATTCGCTGCGGTCGATGCCGCTGTCACGGACCCAACCTTTAGGCGGACGAACGGTTCAATCACGCCCGTGTCACGGGGGCCGCTGATGATTTCGTGTGCCGATGTGATCGGCAGCCGACAGCCTGCGCCGGAACCTGCCCAGATCCGGCGATCTCGGGGCGGGTTTCAGGCAGGGTCTTGCCGGTATGGCGGCCATGGACGGTGCGGGTCGGGTCATTCCCGATCGCTCGGTCTAGCGTCCTGCCGACGTTGCCCGGATCACCACCGGGTACGCAGAAAAAGGAAACGACATGATCCGCAAGATCGCATTCGCCATGGGTCTGGGCCTGCTGCCCGCCGCCGTTGTCGCCCAGGATGCCGCAGCGCCTGCACAGGACGCCCCCGCCGATCCCGGCACCACCTACGAGGCCGCGCGCAACCAGCTGGGCATCCTGCAGTACTGCCAGGAGCAGGGCTTCACCGGGGCCGAGGCCGTCGAGGCCCAGGGCAAGCTGGTCGGCCTTCTGCAGGGCGGTGACGAGGCCGTCGGCAGCGCCGCCGAGGAGAAGGGCGCCCAAGGCACCGTGTCCGTCGGCGGAACCGAGGTGTCCCTGGCCGATGCCGTCGAAGAGCGCGGCAGCACCGTCGAGGCGACCTGCCAGCAGATCGAGGCCGCCGTCAACGAGATCGCGCCCACCCTGCCCGCAGGCTGAGCCTTACGCCCATGACAACGGAAAACGGGCCGGCGATCGCCGGCCCGTTTTTCTATGGCGCATCGGTGGCGTCGTGCGTCGCGACCAGTTCGGCCGTAACCGCGCGGGCGGCGGGGCCATCCTCGGCGGCGGCACCCGCCTCGACCAGTTCGCGGGCCTCGTCCTCGTCCTCGTCGGTCAGGGCGGGGGGTTCGTCGCCGGCCAGGAAGTTGCCGAACTTCTCCCACCCGGGGATGTGTTCGGCCAGCACGCGGATCACCACCAGCACCGGCACCGCGATGATCATCCCGATGACCGACCACAGCCAGGCCCACAGCGCGACGCCCAGGAACACCACGACCGTGTTCATCTGAAGCCGCCGCGACACGAAGTAGGGCGTGATGATCTGCCCCTCCAGCGATGTCAGGCCCAGATAGCTTGCGGCGACCATCGCCGGCCAGAACAGCCCCGGCATCACCACCAGCGCCACGATCCCCGATATGGCGACCCCGGTGATCGCCCCCAGATAGGGGATGAAGTTCAGAAGGAACGCCCCGATCCCGAACAGAAGCGGGCCCGGCATCCCCCATGCCCACATCGTCAGCCCCACCGCCAGGCCAAGACCCGCATTGATGATGGTGATGGCGCCCAGATAGTTGCCAAGCGAATCCTCGATCTGGCGCAGGGCCAGATAGGCGCCGCGCTTGTCGCGCATGCGGTCGAAGCTTTGGACGATCTTCAGATACAGCAGGTCGCCGGACGCGATCAGGAAGAACAGCAGGATCAGCGTGAACAGCACCTGCCCCATCAGCAGCGGCGCCATGTGCATCACGGTGCCCAGGGTTGTCTCGCCCTCCTGCTGGATGCGGATGGCGGGGGGTTCCTCGGGGCCGGGATCGGTGCTCTGCGCCTCGTCGATGCGTGCGGCGGCCTCGCGCAGGTCCGACAGGCTGTCGCGGACGCTGTCGAACTTCTGCTCCAGCTGCGCGCTGATGATGGGCATGTTGCTCATCGCCCGGCTCAGCGGGCCGCTGGCGGCATAGGCGATCACCCCCACGGCCAGCAGGATCGACAGGGTGATGCCCGCAGCGGTCGCCGCATCCGGGATGCCGCGGCGTTCGGCAAAGCGGCGCAGGGGCGTGAAGACGAAGAACAGCAGCATCGCCATGGTGACGGGCATCAGGAAATCGCGCCCCGCGGCGATGGCGGCGAAGGCCATGACCAGAAAGATGCCGATGACGGCCCAGTTCGCCAGAACAGGGACCTTGCTGTCGGCGCGTTGTGAAAACCGTGGAAAAAGATGTCCTTCAGGACCTGGCATGTCGAACCCCCGATGCGGGCGCCGCGTTCCCCAACGCCGGTGGCACCCGTGTGCTGCGCAAACGCAGGCGGCGGCCCGGATGTTCCGAACCGCCGCGTTCACGTTATTCCGGATCGGCCTGGATCAGACCGGATGATCGCCCGATGCGTCGATGACGCGGGTGGGAAGGCCCATCTCTCCCAGCAGCTCCAGGAAGGGTCGCGCGGGCAGATCCTCGACATTGGCCATCTTGCCCGCGTCCCACGGGCCGCGCGCGATCAGGATCGCCGCCGCGACCGGGGGCACGCCCGCGGTATAGCTGATGCCTTGGCTTCCGACCTCCTCGAAGGCCTCCTTGTGGTCGGCGACGTTGTAGATGAAGACCTCGGCCTCCTTGCCGTCGCGGGTGCCGCGGACCAGGTCGCCGATGCAGGTCTTGCCCTCATAGTCGGGGGCGAGGCTTGCCGGGTCGGGCAGCACGGCCTTGACCACCTTCAGCGGCACCACGTCCGTGCCGTCGGCCAGCGTGACCGGCTGTTCCGACAGCAGGCCCAGCTTCTGCAGGACGGTGAAGACGTTGATGTAATGCTCTCCGAAGCCCATCCAGAACCGCACGTCCGCATCGGGATACCGGGCCGACAGGCTGTGGACCTCATCGTGGCCGGACAGATAGGCCGTGCGCTTGCCCACCACGGGCAGGTCCCATTCGCGGCCGACCTCGAACATGCGGTTCTCCTGCCAGGCGCCCTTCTGCCAGGAATAGACCGTGCCGGTGAACTCGCGGAAATTGATTTCGGGGTCGAAATTCGTGGCGAACCAGCGGCCATGGCTTCCCGCGTTGATGTCCACGATGTCGATGCTGTCGATCTTGTCGAAATACTCGTCCTCGGCCAGGCGCGCATAGGCGTTCACCACGCCCGGATCGAAGCCCGCGCCCAGGACGGCGGTGATGCCGGCCTTCGCCACGTCCTCGCGGCGCTTCCATTCGTAGTTTCCGTACCAAGGGGGCGTCTCGCAGACCTTGGACGGGTCCTCGTGGATGGCCGTGTCGATATAGGCGGCGCCCGCGCGGATGCAGCCCTCAAGGACGGTCATGTTGATGAAGGCCGTGCCCACGTTGATGACGATGCCCGCATCCACCTGCCGGATCAGCGCCTCGACCGCGTCCGCGTCCATCGCGTCCAGCGCGTGGCTGGTCCAAGCCATGTCATGGCCCTTCTCGCGCAAGGACTGGATGATCGCGTCGGCCTTGGCCTGCGTGCGGTTCGCGATGTGCAGGTCGCCGAACTCGGCCGCCCATTGCGCGACCTTGTGGGCCGTGACCTGCGCCACGCCGCCCGCACCGATGATGAGCACGTTCTTCTTCGCCAATTCTGTCTCCTTCAGGTGGCAGAGGATGGGTGGCCTTAGGACAGGCTGCCTTTGTATTCGTCGTAACCGAAGCTGCGGACGGTGCGGATCGTTCCGTCCTCCTCGCGGCGCGCGATGGCGGGCATGGCGACGCCATTGAACCAGTTCTTCTTGACCATCGTGTATCCGGCCGCATCCTGGATGCTGACCCGGTCGCCGATCTGCAGGGGCCGGTCAAAGCCCGCCTCTCCGAAGATGTCGCCCGCCAGACAGGTCTTGCCCGCGATCTGGTACCGGTGGTCGCCCTCCTGCGGCAGGCGGGCGTCCTGACGATAGATCAGCAGGTCCAGCATATGCGCCTCGGTCGAGCTGTCCACGATCGCCACCTGACGGCCGGTGTCGATGATGTCCAGGACGCTGACCTCCAACGTGGTGGTGTTGGTAATGCTGGCCTCGCCGGGCTCCAGATAGGCCTGCACGCCGAAGCGGTCCTGGAAGGCCTTCAGCCGGTCGGCCAGCCGGTCCAGCGGATAGCCCTCGCCGGTGAAGTGGATGCCGCCACCCAGGGACACCCAGTCCAGGCGCTTCAGGATGGCGCCGAACTCGTCCTCGATCCGGGTCAGCTGGCGGTCGAACAGGTCGAAATCGCCGTTCTCGCAGTTGTAGTGGATCATCACGCCGCTGATGCGGTCCAGCGCGGATTCCAGCCGCTCCACGTCGCCTTCGCCCAGGCGGGAAAACGGCCGCGCCGGGTCGGCCAGGTCAAAGCCGCTGGTCGAGAAGCGCGGGTTCAGCCGCAGGCCGGTCGCGATGCCCGCGGCCTTGGCGCCGAAACGGTCCAGTTGCGACAGGCTGTTGAAGATGATCTTGTCGGCGTAACCCACCGCCTCGTCGATCTCGTGATCGGCCCAGGCCACGGAATAGGCGTGGGTCTCCTTGCCGAAGGTCTCATGCCCCAGGCGCAGTTCATAGAGCGACGAGGACGTGGTCCCGTCCATGTAGTCGCGCATCAGGTCGAAGACCGACCAGGTGGCGAAGCATTTCAGCGCCAGAAGTGCCTTGGCACCCGACGCCTCGCGCAGATGGGCGACCTTTTCCATGTTGTCGCGCAGACGGGCCATGTCGATCAGGTAATGCGGCGTCTGCGGCAGGGTCATGGTCAACCTTACGTCAAGAAACACGGGGGGCGGGTCGCGAAGCCGCGATATAGCCACGCCCCCCGCTTTTCGCAAGGAACCATGACGGCCGGGTGACGGGACCTAGCGCCCCGTCAGGTCGGCGGCAAAGCGGCGCAGCTCTCGCTTGACCAGTTCCAGCTCGGCCCGCAGGGCGGAGATCTCGGCGGTCAGAGCCTCGTCCAGGGGCTGGCCCGCCATCAGTGACAGCCGCGCCAGGACATACCCGTCCGGCCCGCTGTCCGGTCCCGGCCCCGCCGCCGTCTTCAGCAGCAGCGTCTGCACCCCGTCCGACAGGACCTGGGCCGGCAGGTCCGCCTCGACCAGCCAGCGGCCGGGGCCGTCGGCGGTCACGCGCGCCTCGGCCAGGACCTCGGCGTGCTGGATCAGCACGACCCGGATGCCGGGTGCGTCGATGCCCGTCAGCGCGCCGCGCCAGACGCCGCCCTTCAGGCCGTGATTGTCGAAATGCGGCATGGCCATATCCTCAGATCTGGGCGCGGGGATGGCGCGACAGGATCACGTCGCGCAGGCCGACCGCGTTCATGAAGGGCGCCTCGAAGATCAGGTCCAGCCATGCCTTCTCGACCGACCGGGCGGACAGTTCGGCATAGCCCAGGTCGAACTCGACGATGCGGTCGCAGTGGCGGCCCTCGATCGGCTCGCCCATCTTGCGCAGCATGGTTTCGGTGTTCGGACCCTGCTGGATGTTCAGCCGGGCATAGACCGCGATGGGGCGTTCCGCCTGCAACGTCGCGTCCAGCCGGATGATGTGATGCCCGCCCAGATCACGCAGCGCCTCGACCGGCAGCGACAGCGAGAACGACAGGAAGCTGCCGGAAAACCCCATCACCTCCAGCGCCAGCCCGTAATCGGACAGGTCGGTGGCGCGGCGGTTGCGCACCTGCCGCAGGATCAGCGCACGTTCGGCGCAGTCGTGGAACAGCGCCACCTCGGGGGACAGCCATCGGCCCGCTTCCGGGGCAATCAGCGCGGGGGCGGCATGGCGCGCCTGCAGGATCTGGGCGCATCACCGATTTCAGCATCCGCGACCATTGCCGGGCCGCGTGGCCGCGCCGGCGGCGCGACAGCCAGCTGGTCTCATGGCGCGACATGGACGCGACCCCCGATCTGGCGCCGGTCATCCCGGACAAGGCGACGATTCGTCATGCGGCATGGCCCGTATGCTGGAAACCCCTGGCCTTGGGGATAGACCGTGACGGGCCGCCGGACAACCCTGACGCGTGCCGTTCAGGCCACCAGCGCGTCCAGCCGGGCGGCGCAGATGAAGTCATTGTCGGTCAGCCCGCCGGCCTCGTGCGTGGTGAAGGTCACCGTGCAATAGCCCCAGCCGAAGGCGATGTCGGGATGGTGGCCCTGCTTGTTGCCCAGCCATGCGGCCAGGTTCGCCATCTCCACCGCCTTGGCGAATCCCTTGAAGGTGAAGCGCCGGGTGATGGCGGTGCCATCGTCCGACAGGGTCCAGTCCGTCAGCCGGGTCAGCATGGTGGCGGCGGTCGCCGGGTCGTGCGGTGCCACGCCCCCCTTGCAGGGTTCGCAGTCGCGGGCGGCAAGATCGCAGGTGGTCATGGCATCGGTCCTTTCAGGCGGCGGTCTTGGGCGGGTATTTCGGCGCGTGCAGCCCCAGGGCGCGGGCCTGGGCGATGTCGGCCAGCAGGTCGCGCCGGGCGGCGGCGAACAGGTCGTCCAGATCGTCTATCACGAAATAGACCGGCTGGTGGATATCGATCCGATACGGCGTGCGCAGGATATCGATCACGTCGAAGGGCCGCTGTTCCGCCTGTCCGGAAATGGCCCAGGGCAGTTCGGTGACCGAACTGGCCAGCCCCGATCCCAGGGCCTTCAGCTGGCCATCCTCGCGCATCAGCCCGAATTCGATCGAGAACCAATACAGGCGGATCAGCCAGGCATAATCGGCCTTGTCGCAGCGCGTTCCCGCCGCGCCGATGGCCTGGCTGAAGGCGGCAAAGGCCGGATCGGTCAGCAGCGGCGTGTGGCCGAAGATCTCGTGGAAGATGTCCGGCTCCTCGATATAGTCGAAATGCTTGCGCTTGCGGATGAAGCTGGCGGCCGGGAACGTCCGGTCTGCCAGCATGCCGAAGAACCGCCCGAACCCGATCAGCGCCGGCACGGGTTCCACCCGCCACCCGGTCAGCGCGCCCAGCTTGGCCGACACCTCGGGGCATTGCGGCACGCGGTCCTGCGGCAGGTCCAGCAGGTCCAGACCCCGCAGATAGGGCGAGGCCATCCGGTCCCGCACGGCGGGCAGCTGCTGGGCCATCAGTTCGCGCCAGACGGCATCCTCCTCGGCGTCATAGGCGATGAAACCCCGGTCATCGGCGACCTTGGCGGCGTATTCGGTCGATTTCGGCATGGCACGTCCTCCTCTGCGGTCCAGATTACCGGATGCGGGGGAAAAACCTTGCCGGAATGGGTTGTCCATCCGGCTTTGGCGGCACATCATTTCGCAGATCGCCGAAACAGGGGAAACCGATGCCCGATCTGGACGACGCCGACCGCCGCATCCTGCGCCTGATGCAGCAGGACGCGACCCTGTCGACCCAGGGGCTGGCCGATGCGGCGGGCCTGTCGACATCGCCCGCGTGGCGGCGGCTGCGGCGGCTGATCGAGACCGGGGTGATCGACCGGCAGGTGGCGCTGGTCCCGCCGGCCAAGGCCGGGCTGCATGCCCTGGCCTATGTCCAGGTGTCGCTGCTGGACCATACCGAGGCGACGCTGGCGCGGTTCGACCGCTTCGTGCAGACCGAGGCGCAGATCCTGGAATGCGCGACCATCACCGGCACCTTCGACTATCAGCTGAAGATCGTGGCGACCGACCCCGAGGGGCTGGAACATTTCCTGATGCGCCGGATGCTGTCCTTGGGCATCATCCGCAGCACGGTGACGCATTTCGTGTTGCGTCAGACGAAATACACGACCGCCCTGCCCCTGTGATCACAGCAGCGGCGATGCCAGCGCCAAGGCGTTGTTGCGGATGCGCCGCCACGGCGACCAGGCGCGCACCTGGTCCAACGTGATCGCGTCGGCCCGCGCGACATAGCTGGCCTGCCGCGCATCCAGCAGCCCCACGAATTCCGGGTCATAGACCGCCATGTTGACCTCATAGTTCAGCTCGAAGCTGCGACGGTCCAGGTTCGCGCTGCCGATCATCGCCATGCGCCCGTCCACGGTCAGGATCTTGGAATGCAGCAGGCCGTCGCGGAACAGCATCAGCCGGACCCCGGCGGCCAGCAGCCCGTAATAGAAGCCCTGGCTGGTCGCCCCCACGATCAGGCTGTCGTTGCGGGCGGGCAGGATCATGGTGACCTGCACCCCGCGCCGCGCCGCCGCCCGGATCGCCGCGTCCAGCGCATCGTCGGGGACATAGTACGGCGTGGTGATCACCACCCGGTCGCGCGCCGCATGCAGCATCGCGGACAGGCAGTCCGACACGCTGCCCGCGCGCAGGTCGGGGCCGGTGGCCACCACCTGCGCCGCGACGCCGGGATCGGCGACCGGCGCCACCGGCTGCAGCATGGGGCCCAGATCGCGGCCGGTATAGCTCATCCAGTCCGACAGAAAGGCGCCCTGCAGCTGGCGCACCGCCGGTCCCTCGACCCGGACCAGGATGTCGACCCAGGGGGCAAAGCGCGCCTTGATCGCGAACGCMATGTCCGCGCAGTTGCGGCTGCCGGTAAAGGCCACGGCGTTGTCGATCACCAGGATCTTGCGGTGGTTGCGCAGGTCCAGACGCTGGAACAGGATGCTGATGAAGGGCAGGCCCCAGGGAAAGGCGGTGACGCATTCCACGCCCGCCTGGCTCATCCGGTCCCACAGCTCCGACCGGACCAGCGACCGCGACCCAAGGGCGTCGACGATGACACGGCATTGCACGCCGCGATCCTCGGCGCGGCACAGGGCCTGGGCGACCTTGGTGCCGCTGGCATCGGGCAGCCAGATGTAGAACAGCAGATGCACGTGGTCGGTCGCCGCATCGATGGCCGCGACCAGCTCGTCGATCGCCCCGTCGCTCTCCTCCAGCAGGTGCAGGCTGTTGCCCTGGACAGCCTGCATGCCGCCCACCGCCTCGTTCGCGGCGATGATCGGGCCCGCCGGGTCGGACCGGTCGGCGCGGACGGCGGGCACGGCGGTGCGCAGGCCGGTCAGGCGGTCGCGCACGTCGGACATCCGCTGGACCTCGGCCTGCTTCATGCGGACCTCTCCGAACAGCAGATAGGCCGCGATCCCCAAGAGCGGCACCGCCTCGACGACCATGATCCAGGCCAGCCGCACCGAGGGCTCGACCCTGGGACGCAGCAGCACGCGGGCGATGATCACCAGCGACAGGGTCGTGTGCGTGAAAAAGAACAGGGTCGTCCACATGCCCGGCATCATCAGCCGCCCCCCCGGCAATTGCAATTCCCCGCGTGGGGCCCTATCTGGGGGCCTGAAACAGCCAAGGCCATTCGCGATGAACTGGATCACGAACTACGTCCGCCCGCGCATCAACTCGCTGTTCTCGCGGCGCGAAGTCCCCGAGAACCTGTGGACGAAATGCCCCGAATGCGGGACGATGCTGTTCCACCGCGAATTGTCGGACAACCTGAACGTCTGCACGAACTGCGATCACCACATGGCGATCACGCCGCGAGACCGCTTCGGTGCGCTGTTCGACGGCGGCGCCTTCGTCGAGGTCAAGGTCCCCGAGCCCATCGCAGACCCGCTGCAGTTCCGCGACCAGAAGAAATACCCCGACCGCATGAAGGCCGCGCAGAAATCCACCGGCGAAAAAGAGGCCATGCTGGTCGCCGAGGGAGAGATCGGCCGCACCCCGGTCATCGCCGTGGGCCAGGACTTCAGCTTCATGGGCGGGTCCATGGGCATGTACGTGGGCAACGCGATCGTGGCGGCCGCCGAACGGGCGATCAAGGTTCGAAAGCCGATGATCCTCTTCTCCGCCGCGGGCGGCGCCCGCATGCAGGAGGGGATCCTGTCCCTGATGCAGATGCCCCGCACCACCGTCGCGGTCGAGATGCTGCGCGAGGCCGGCATCCCCTACATCGTCGTGCTGACCCACCCGACCACGGGCGGCGTCACCGCCAGCTATGCCATGCTGGGCGACATCCACATCGCCGAACCCAACGCGCTGATCTGCTTTGCCGGCCCGCGCGTGATTGAACAGACGATCCGCGAGAAGCTGCCCGAAGGGTTCCAGCGCGCCGAATACCTGCTGGAACACGGCATGCTGGACCGCGTGACCCATCGCGGCAAGCTGCGCGACGAACTGGTCTCGATCCTGCGGATGCTGGGCGGCCTGCCCGCCCCCACCCGCGCCGACCTGCCAGCGCCCGAACCGGTCAACGACCCGATCCCGGCGCCGGCTCCCACGCCTGCGCCGGCCCCGGCCGAGTAATTCTTCTTTGTCGAAATACCCCGGGGGTCCGGGGGCTGGCCCCCGGTGCATGACATGACCACATCCGATGCGATCCTGTCGCGCCTCATGGCGCTGCACCCCAAGGTGATCGACCTGTCGCTCGACCGAATGCACCGCCTTCTGGCGGCCTTGGGCAACCCCGAACGTGCCATCCCCCCGGTGATCCACATCGCGGGCACCAACGGCAAGGGCAGCACGCAGGCGATGATCCGCGCAGGCCTTGAGGCCGGGGGCGCGCGGGTCCATGCCTATACCTCGCCGCACCTGGCGCAGTTTCGCGAACGCATCCGCCTGGCGGGCACCCTGATCGAGGACGACGCCCTGGCCGACCTGCTGGCCCAGGTCGAGGCCGCGAATGACGGCCAGCCCATCACCTTCTTCGAGATCACCACCGCCGCAGCCTTCCTGGCCTTCGCCCGCACCCCCGCGGACTTCACCCTGCTGGAGGTCGGACTGGGCGGGCGCCTGGATGCGACCAACGTCATCGACGCGCCGCGCCTGACGGTCATCACGCCGGTCTCGATCGACCACACCCAGTACCTGGGAGAGACGCTGCCCCTGATCGCCGCCGAAAAGGCCGGCATCATCAAGCCCCGCGTTCCCGTCATCGTCGGCCCCCAGGACGACGATGCCCTGCGCGTGATCGAGGCGCGCGCCATGGGCCTGTCCGCGCCCATCGTCGCACATGGCCAGCACTGGATGATCCAGCCCGAACGCGACGGCATGGTGTTCCAGGACGATCACGGGCTGTGGGACCTGCCCCGCCCGAAGCTGATCGGCCCGCACCAGGTCCAGAACGCGGGCACCGCGCTGGCCGCCCTGCGCGCGCTTGGCGCCACCGACGCGCAGGCCCGCGCCGCCGTCACGCTGGCCGAATGGCCCGCCCGGATGCAGCGCCTGCGCCATGGTCCGCTGGTCGATCTGGCCCAGGGGGCGGAGCTGTGGCTGGACGGCGGGCACAACCCGGCGGGGGGGCAGGCGCTGGCCGCGACCCTGGCCGCGATGCCCGCACGCCCGACGCATCTGGTCTGCGGCATGCTGAACACCAAGGATGTCGCGGGCTATCTGCGTCCGCTGGCCGACCACGCCGCCGGCCTGACCGCCATCGACATCCCCGGAGAGCCGAACACCCTGCCCGCCACCCAGACCGCCGACGCCGCGCGCCAGGTCGGCATGACCGCGCATGTGGCCCAGGATGCCGCGCAGGCGGTGGAACAGCTGGTGACCCGCCACCCCGGCGCGCGTATCCTGATCTGCGGATCCCTGTATCTGGCCGGGCGCATCCTGCGCGACAACGGCTAGGCCACGCCCGAACCCAAGGACAGCCCATGACCCAGATCCGAGACAGCCGCGCCGCCATCCTGCGGGGCGTCATGAACCGCTGCCCTTCCTGCGGAGAGGGGCAGCTGATGCAGGGCTATCTGAAGGTGAACCCGGTCTGCGCGCATTGCCAGGCGCCCCTGTCCCGCTATCCGGCGGCGGACGGGCCGGCGTTCTTCACCATGACAGTGATGCTGCTGGTGCTGATCCCGCTGTTCGGCATCATCTGGAACGTCTGGCGCCCCGAACCCGCGACGCTGCTGGCGGTCACCGGGCTGATCACCACGGTGATGACGCTGGTGCTGCTGCGCCTAATCAAGGGCGCCTTCATCGGCTATCTGTGGGCCAAGGACGAACAGGACCGGGGCGCCTGACGGCCCCCGGTCCCCGCCCTCACGCCCAGTCCCAGGGCGTCGTGAACTGGCCCAGCCTCTCGCGGACCTGATCCTCGGCGACGTTGCCCTCGCGCGACAGGCGGGCGACCAACCCGCGCTTCTTGTCCTCGCGCACCTCGACCACGCGGGCGCCGGTGCCCTGCAGGGCTGCGTCATAGACGCGGCTGATGGCCAGGCGGCGCAGGTCCGGCTTGAAGATCTTGCCGACCGCGGTCTTGGGCAGCTCCGACAGGATCTCGATATGCTTGGGGACGGCGGCGCGTTCATGGATGTGGTCGCGGGCATGGGCCGCCAGTTCGTCCACGGTCACGGTGGCTCCGCCGACCAGTTCCACATAGACGCAGGGCAGTTCGCCCGCGAAGGCGTCGGGCTGGCCGATGGCGCCGGCGAACGCGACGGCGGGGTGCGACAGCATCCCCTCCTCGATCTCGGCGGGGTCGATGTTGTGGCCGCCGCGGATGATCAGGTCCTTGGCCCGCCCGGTGATCCACAGATAGCCGTCCGCGTCGATCCGGCCCAGATCGCCCGTGCGCAGGTACCGATCGTCGGCGAACAGCTTATGGTTCTTGTCGGCCTCGGTATAGGTCGAGCCGGGGAAGACGCCGGGATTGGCGACGCAGATCTCTCCGACGACATCGGTGGGGCATTCGTGCACCCGGCCCGCATCGTCGTGGTTCAGGATGCGGACATGCGTGTGCGGCAGTGGGATGCCCACCGACCCCACCTTCTTCAGCCCGTCCACCGGGTTGCAGCTGACCAGGCAGGTGGCCTCGGTCAGGCCATAGCCTTCGGCGATCTCCACCCCGGTGGCCGCCTTGAAGCGGTTATACAGCTCGATCGGCAGCGGCGCCGAACCCGAGATGGCGGTCTTCAGGCTGCCCACATCGGCGTTGACCGGACGCTGCATCAGCGCGGCGATGGCCGTGGGCACGGTGATCAGGAACGTCGCCTGCCAGCGTTCGATCAGCTTCCAGAAGTTGTCGAAGACCCCATCGCCCCGGTATCCGGCAGGCGTGGGCATCACCACATGCGCGCCGGACGCGATGCAGGACATCAGCACCGGATAGGCCGCAAAGACATGGAACATCGGCAGCGGGCACATCAGTACGTCGGTCTCGTCGAACAGCAGCGTCCCCCCAAGCCAGCCGTTATAGATCATGCCGCTGTACTTGTGCTGAGCCACCTTGGGCGTGCCGGTGGTGCCGCCGGTGTGGAAATAGGCCGCGACGCGGTCGGCCTTGGGGTCGTCGAATTCCAGGGCGGTGTGCTTGCGTGCGCTGGTGGCGGCCTCGAAATCCAGGACCTTGGCCTTGTGCCGGACCTTCACCTTGGGGCGGATCAGCGGCACGATAAAGCGTTTCAGGCCGCGCAGATGGCGGTTCAGGTCAACCTCGACCACATGGGTGACGTTCGGGGCCTGGGCCACCGCTTCGGCGGCCTTCTGCGCCACGTCGGTCTTGGGGAAGGCCTTCAGCGTGACCAGCACCTTGGCATTCGTCTCGCGCAGGATGCCGGCGATCTGGGTTGCATCCAGCAGCGGGTTGATCGGGTTCACGATCCCCGCCGTGGCCCCGGCCAGCAGGACGACCGGCGTCTCGATGCTGTTGGGCAGAAGGTACGCAACGGTGTCGGTCGGCCCCACGCCCAGGCTGCGGAACAGGTTGGCGGTTTCGGTCACGCGTTCCAGCAGGTCCTGCCAGGACAGGGTAACGGCGTGGTCCTTGGGCCCGGACAGCAGCTGGAACGAGATCGCGGGCCGCTGCGGAAACCGCTCGGCCGTGCGCGACAGGAATTCATAGATCGTGACCGGCAGGCCGCGCGCGTCGAAGCTGCCTTCCTGTTCGATCCTGTCGCGGTCCGCATAGCTGCCGAACTTGCCCATCTGGTCCCCCTGCTGTCGGGCCGCATCGGCTGCGGCCCCTCCCTGCGGGTCAGGATGGTCCGACAAGGCCGGGCGGGGCAAGTCCTGACCGGTCCGCCGCATGTGAAAACGCCGCGTCAACCGATGGCCGACGCGGCGTCATGGCGGTCCGACCGGGGTGGTCAGTCCGCGGCGGGAATGCGCAGGACCTGGCCCGGATAGATCTTGTCGGGATCGCTCAGCATCGGGCGGTTCGCCTCGAAGATCGCGGCGTACTTGTTCGCGTTGCCCAAGTGCTCCTTGGCGATGGCGGACAAGGTCTCTCCCTTCTTCACGGTGTGGAAGACAGGTTGGGGGGCGTCGGCGGGCAGGTCGGCCTCGACCTTGGCGATGCCCTCGATGTTGCCGACGGCCAGGATCAGCTTTTCCAGCGTCTCGCGGTCGGCGCCCTTGGATTCGACGACCACCGTGTCGCCGCGCAGGCGCAGGTGCACGTCGTCGCCGTCCAGGTTCAGCGCGCGCAGTTCCGCCTTCAACGCCGCGACCTTGCGCGGCGTGTCGTCCTGGGCCGCGGGCTGCGCGGCAGCGGGGGCTGCGGCAGGGGCCGCGGCGGAGGGCTTGGACGTGGCGGCCTCGGCCTTGCCGAAGACCGACTTGCCCGCGTCTTTCACGAAATCCCAGATGGCCATGTGCAAAGGTCCTTGTGATGTTCCGCCACCGAACGACCGCCATGTCGGCACGGTTCCGCCAAACCAGGGCGCCAGGACCGCATCGGGGCGAAAGCGCTTGTTAACCCGGGGCGGCTATAAGAACCAAGGCGCGCTTGGAAACGGGGTCACCGCAGGGCATGACGAACTGGACAGGATACGGACGGGGATCGCTGATGATCCTGGGCGCGGCGCTGCTGGCGGGATGCACGGCGACCCCGCAGGCGCCGGTGGGACACGACCCCCACGCGGTCCAGGTCGGCCCGCCCGGACCCGCGCAATGCGGCGCGACGGCGCCGGACCGGAACGCGATGGCCGCGCAGGTGACCAACCGCGCGCGGGCCCGCGCCGGCCTGACGCCMCTGCGTGCCGACCCCCGGCTGGCCCGGGTCGCGGCGCGCCATGCCTGCGACATGGCGCAGCGCGGGCGCATGACCCATCTGGGCAGCAGCACCACCGGACCCGCCATGCGCCTGAAGCAGGCAGGCTATCAGCCCACCGTCTCGGCCGAGAATATCGCCGCGGGGCCGTTCTCGCTGCCGCGGGTGCTGTCGGAATGGACGGCCTCGCCGGGGCATCACGCCAACATCATGCTGCCGCAGGTGCGCGATTTCGGCGTGGGACAGGCGACGTCCCAGGATGGGCGCACGACCTATTGGGCCGCCGTCTATGCGGCCCCCCGTTAGGCCGCGGGCATGACCTGCGGCCCGACCCGTTCGGATGACCACAAAGACGAGGATCGGATGACCCGACATTTCAACCGCATCGCCGCGCTGGCGCTGATCGTGGCCGGCGCATGGCCGGCCCATGCGTCGACGTCCTGCGCCACGCCCCCGCCCCGGGCCAGCCAAGCGATCGCGTCCTCCGTCAGCCAGATGCGGGCCCAGGCCGGGCTGGGCGCGGTGACAGTCGATCCCGCGTTGACGGCCGCGGCGACCCGCCAGGCCTGCGAGATGGCCGCCCGCGGCAGGCTCAGCCATCGGGGCGGCGGGGGCGTCAAGGCGCGCGCCCGGTCGGCGGGCTATGCCGCCTCCGTCGTGGCCGAGAACATCGCCGCGGGCCAGCGCGACGCGGGCGCCGCGATGCGCAGCTGGGCGCGGTCGGCGGGGCACCGGTCGAACATGCTGCATGCGCGGGTGCGCCACGTGGGCATCGGCCAGGCGCTGGCGGCGGACGGGCGGACGGTGTTCTGGGCGATGGTGCTGGCCGCCCCGCGCTAGGCGGGGTCGACCGTCCTGTCGCCCGGCCCGTCGGTGAACTGCATCCGCGCCAGGCGCGCATAGAGCCCGCCCTGCGCGACCAGTTCGTCATGGCTGCCGGTGGCCACGATCCGGCCCTGATCCAGGACCACGATCCGGTCGGCCTTCTTGACCGTCGCCAGGCGGTGCGCCACGACGACGGTCGTGCGCCCCTCGGCCAGGCGGCTGACGGCGGCCTGGACCAGCGATTCGGATTCCGCATCCAGCGCGCTGGTCGCCTCGTCCAGCAGCAGGACCGGCGCGTCGCGCAGGATCGCGCGGGCGATGGCCACGCGCTGGCGCTGACCGCCAGACAGCATCACGCCGCGTTCGCCCAACGCGGTATCATAGCCCTGCGGCAGGGCCGCGATGAAGTCATGCGCATGCGCCGCGCGCGCCGCGGCCTGCACCTGCGCGTCGGTCGCGTCGGGGCGGCCAAGGCGGATGTTGTCGGCGGCGGATGCGGCAAAGATCACCGGGTCCTGGGGAACCAGCGCGATATGGCTGCGCAGATCGACGCGCGCCAACTGGCGCAGGTCGGTGCCGTCCATCGTCACGCGACCCGATTGCGGGTCCCAGAACCGCTGGATCAGCTGGATCACGGTCGTCTTGCCCGCCCCAGACGGGCCGACCAGCGCCACGGTCTCCCCCGGCCGGATGGTCAGGTCGATCCCGTGCAGGGCCGGGGCGTCGGGACGCGAGGGAAAGCTGAAGGCCACCCCCTCCAGCACGATCTCTCCGCGCACGGGCAGCAGCAGGGGCACCGGGCGCGCCGGATCGGTCAGCGTGTCCGTCGCGGACAGCAGTTCGGCCAGGCGTTCGGTCGCCCCGGCGGCGCGTTGCAGTTCGCCCCAGATCTCGGACAGGGCGCCGGCCGCGCCCGCGACCAGGATCGCATAGATCACGAACTGCACCAGCTGGCCCGCGGTCATCACCCCGTCCTGGACGTCGCGCGCGCCGACCCACAGCACGCCGATCACGCCCGCAAAGATCAGGAAGATCACGATGGCGGTCATCACCGCGCGGGTGCCGATACGGGTGCGGGCCACGACATAGGACTGTTCGGTCACGTCGTCAAAACGCACCATGCTGCGCGCCTCGGCGGTATAGGCTTGGATGGTCTGGGCGGCCAGCAGTGTTTCGGACGCTGTGCCCGAGGATGCGGCGATCCAGTCCTGGTTGGCGCGCGACAGGGCGCGCAGGCGGCGTCCCAGCACGATGATCGGGATCAGGATGGCGGGCACGATCAGCAGCACCAGTCCCATCAGCTTGACCGAGGTCCAGGCCAGCATCGCCATGCCCCCCGCCAGGATCAGCATGTTGCGCAGGGCGATGGACAGCGACGACCCCACGACCGACTGGATCAACGTGGTGTCGGTGGTGATGCGCGACAGGATTTCTCCCGTCATCACGCGTTCGAAGAAGGCGGGCGACAGGGTGATCACGCGGGCATAGACGGCCTTGCGGATGTCGGCCACGACCCGTTCGCCCAACCGTGTCACGAAGAAGTACCGCGCCGCCGTGCCCAGGGCCAGCAGCGCCACGATCATCAGGGCCGCGCCGAAATACTTGTCCAGAAGGCCCGCGCCGTCGTCGAAATTGTCGACCACCCGGCGTGCGGCAAGCGGCAGGATCAGGCTGATCGCCGATGTCAGCACCAGCGCCACCAGCGCCAGCACCATCTGCCCGCGATAGGGCCGGACGAACGGCCACAGCGCGCCAAGCGCCCCCACCCGCCGGCTGGTGGGCCGGTCTTCCAGATTGCTTGCGCCGCGTGCCATGCTTGCCCGTCTTTGTCCGTTGCCGCCCCGGTTTAGGGGGCCGCCGCCCCAAGGACAAGCGTGCGCCCTGTCACAGGACCAGCCGCCCCTGGGCCAGCGCCTTGTGCAGCAGGTCCACCGCCGCGGCCAGCTTGCCGTCGATCACCTGAAGATAGCGGGTCCAGTCGTCCATCCCGCCCAGATCGGCCGCCCCGTCGGAGATGCCGCGCAGCCCGATCAGCGGCACGCCGAAATGCTGGGCGGCGCGCAGGTGGGCAAAGGTCTCCATGTCGACCATGTCCTCCTCGATCGCGGCATAGGCGGGGCCGCTGACGATGTCGGCGCCAGTGGACAGGCTGGCCACCGGCAGGCCGGGGATGCGGTGCGGCAGGTCGATCACCCGCGGCAGGTCCAGAAGCGGCGTGCAGCCCCGCGCGAACCCCAGCGCGCTGGCATCCATGTCGCGCCAGGCGACGGCGCCCACCTGATAGACCTCGGTCTGGGCCAGACGCGCGGACCCGGCCGACCCCAGCGACACGATCAGCCGGGGCAGCCGGTCCATGCGGGCCAGCGCGGCGGTCAGCTGGACCGCGGCCTCGATCGGGCCGATGCCGGTCATCAGCGGCTGGATGCGCGCGCGCAGGGCCGGGCCGTATTCGGGCTGGGCGGCCATCACGAACAGGATCGGCAGGTCGGTCATAGGCGCACCTTCGTCAGCGGGGATCGCGTCGGGCGTCGCACGGCCACGCCGCAGCGGTCAAGGCCGCAGACCCTTGCGGGCACGGGCCGCGCCGTGGCAGGGGTGCATCGGTCACAGGACAAGGGCACGCCATGGGCAAGGTCAGCGATCTTTACCGCCAGCGCATCGCATCGGGCGCGCTGCGCCACGACGACGCGCAGGCAGCGGTGCTGCCGCACATGGACCGCGTTCTGGATCAGCTGCAGGCGGCACCGCCGCAGAAGCCGCGATCGGCGTGGCGGGCCTTTTTGGGCGTGGGCAGCCCCGATCCGGTGCCCGCGGTGCAGGGGTTGTATCTGTGGGGCGGCGTAGGGCGCGGCAAGTCCATGCTGATGGACCTGATGGCCGACGCGGCCGGCGACATTCCCACCCGGCGGGTGCATTTCCACGAATTCATGCAGGAGATCCAGGCCGGCCTGAACGAGGCGCGCAAGCGCGGCGAGCAGGACACCGTCCGCCCCGTGGCCGAGGCCGTGGCGGCCCAAGTCCGCCTGCTGTGCTTTGACGAGATGCAGATCACCGACATCGCCGACGCGATGATCGTGGGGCGGCTGTTCCAGGTTCTGTTCGACCAGGGGGTGACGGTGGTCACAACGTCGAACCGCGAACCGGACGACCTGTACAAGCATGGGCTGAACCGCCAGCTGTTCCTGCCCTTCATCGCGCTGATCCGCCAGCGGATGGAGGTGGTCTGCCTGGACAGCCGCACCGACTATCGCCAGAACCGCCAGGGCGGTCAGGTCTGGTTCGCCCCCGCCGATGCGGCGGCACGGGCCGAACTGGACGCCGTCTGGGCCGAGTTGACCGGCGACGCCACGCCCGAACCGCTGGTCCTGACCGTGCAGGGGCGCCAGGTCACCCTGCCCGCCCATGTCGGGCGCGCGGCACGGTCCAGCTTCTGGGACCTGTGCGGCAAGCCGCTTGGGCCCGCGGACTACCTGGCGGTGGCGCGGGCGGTCGACGTGCTTCTGATCGACGGCGTGCCGCGGCTGTCGGCGTCGAACTATAACGAGGCCAAGCGCTTCGTGACGCTGATCGACGCGCTTTACGAGGCGCGGGTCCGGCTGATCGCCAGCGGCGCGGACCAGCCCGAACAGCTGTACAACGAGGGCGAAGGCAGCTTCGAGTTCGAACGAACCGCATCCCGCCTGCGCGAGATGCAGGACGCCGCGTGGGGTCGGCGTGACCCGGCGGGGGACTAGACCCCCATCGTCCGCCGTCCGCGCTGGACCAACGCGCGCAGCTCCTCCAGCGTCATCGCGCCGAACGCGGCCTCGTCCCCGCAAATGAAGCTTGGCGTCCCCATCAGCCCCATGTGGTCGCCCAGCAGGTGGCTGTAGGTGATGTGGCGTTCGACGGTATCGGCCTGCATGCCCGTGCGGATCGCGGCCTCGTCCAGGCCCAGATCGCGGACAACGCGCATCACGGTCGCCTCCTCGGCGCGGGCGCGCATGCCCAGCAGGGCGGCGTGCAGCCGCCAGTAGTTCCCCGTGGGCAGCGTCGCCAGCGACGCGCGCGCCGCGAATTCCGATCCGGGACCGAAGACCGGCCATTCGCGCAGCACCACCCGCAGCTGTGGGTCCGACCGGACCAGTTCCGACATCAGCGGCAGCATCGTTTTGCAGTGCGGACAGTTGTAATCGAAGAACTCGGTCAGGGTGATGTTGCCGTCGGGATTGCCCAGCACCGGTGCGGTCGGGTCGCGTTCCAGCGCTTGGCGCAACTCATCGGGCATCGGGTTGGGGCGGTCCTGCGCAAAGGCGGGCATCGCCGCGAAGGCGCCGGCAGAGGCCAGAAGAAAGCGGCGGGTCGGCATGGCTTGTCCTTTCGGCGGGTCCGGGGTCAGATGTCCTTCGGCCTAACCGACGGCGGACAGATGCGTAAATCCAGATATACCGAACCAGAGGTCACGATGGCGTCAGACCCCGACCCGGTCTGCCCGCTGTGCCTGCGCCCGATCCCGCCCGACGTGCCGCAAAGCCGCCATCACCTGATCCCCAAGCTGCGCGGCGGCAAGGGGGGCCCTACGGTGCTGCTGCACCACATCTGCCACAAGACGATCCACAAGACCCTGCGCGAGACGGAGCTGGCGCGAAACGTGAACACGGTCGAGGCGCTGCGCGCCCATCCCGACCTGGCCCCGTTCTGGGCCTGGATCGCCCGCCGCCCGCCGGGCTTTTCCGGAAAGACGCGTTGAGACCATCGGTTTTTCCGCTTTGCGGAAGCGTGATTCGGGCGCACCCTGAGACAATCGTCCCCTGCGAAAGGACTGTCCCATGCCCCGATCGTTCCTGACCGCGCTGGCCTTGGGTGCCCTGACCGCCCCTGCGGCCTGGGCCCAGACCGGGCCGCCCCAGGCCCCGGCACCCGCGCCCATCGTGATCCCCGCCCCCCAGGACGCCCGCACCCCAGATGCCCCCCTGCCGACCAATCCGGCCATGACCGGCAAGCGGTCCTGCGGCGGGGCCCGGCAGGTCACATCCTGACAGGCGCACGGCCTCGACAAGGTCCGCGCCGGCGGTGAACCGCGCGTCTCGGCCTGAGCGCCCTGGCTTTGGCGGCAGGTCGTGATCGGCACAGGCCTCCTTTGCGGCCCCACGCACGGGTTCGGCTGGCGTCGCTCACGCGGGTTCACAAGCCTGTGGTTGCGACCATGCAACGCCGCACACGGGCAATCCGGGCGTCAACCTTTCGGCAGCAGGGACAGACGGTTAGATCTGCCCCGTCATCAGACTGAGAAGGACCCCCATCATGAAACTTGCATTCGCAACTTTGGGCGCAAGCCTGTTCGCCGTCACCGCCCATGCCGGCGGCTATGTCGCCCCCGTGGTCGAGCCCGCCCCCGCACCCGTCGTCGCCCCCGTCGCGGCACCCGTATCCGACTGGACCGGTTTCTATGCCGGTCTGCAGTACGGCCAGGGGGATGCCGACGTGAACTTCGACGGCGACAGCGTGTCAAGCGACTTTGACGCCTACGGCGTGCACGGCGGCTACAACCGCGATTTCGGCCAGTTCGTCCTCGGCGGCGAGCTGGACTACAACCGCATCGACCTGGACGAGGCCGGCGAAGGCGACCTGGTCCGGCTGCGCGGCCGCGCGGGCTATGACTTGGGCCGCTTCATGCCCTACGTCTCTCTGGGCGCTGCCCATGTCGATGCGGACGACCTGTCGGAAACCGCCTTCACCTATGGCATCGGCGCCGACTTCAAGGTCACCGAGCGCGTGACCCTGGGCGCGGAATACACCCGCCAGGACTTCGACGACGTCAACGACGTGTCGGGCCTCGACCTCGACACCGACATGGTGCAGGTGCGCGCCTCGTTCCGGTTCTGATCGAAACGGTCCGAACGCGAAAGGCGGCCCCCGCGGGGGCCGCCTTTTTCATTGCCGCAACAGGTGCGATCAGCGCGTGAACTTCTTGTACTTCACGCGCTTGGGGTTCACCGAATCAGGGCCCAAGCGGCGGATCTTGTCCTCCTCATAGGCCTCGAAATTGCCTTCGAACCATTCGACATGCGCGTCGCCCTCGAACGCCAGGATATGCGTGCACAGACGGTCCAGGAAAAAGCGGTCGTGGCTGATGATCACCGCGCAGCCCGCAAAGTCGTCCAGCGCCGCCTCCAGCGCCTGCAGCGTCTCGACGTCCAGGTCGTTGGTCGGTTCGTCCAGCAGCAGCACGTTGCCGCCCGACTTCAGCAGCTTGGCCATGTGCACGCGGTTGCGTTCGCCGCCCGACAGGGTGCCGACCTTCTTCTGCTGGTCGCTGCCCTTGAAGTTGAAGGCGCTGCAATAGGCGCGGCTGTTCATCGTCGCGTCGCCTAGGGCGATCAGCTCGGCACCGCCGCTGATCTCCTCCCAGACGTTGTGGTTGTCGCCCAGCGCGTCGCGCGACTGGTCGACATAGGACAGCTGCACCGTCTCGCCCAGGGTGATCGTGCCCTCGTCGGGCTGCTCCTGGCCGGTCAGCATGCGGAACAGCGTCGACTTGCCCGCGCCGTTCGGACCGATCACGCCGACGATGCCGCCGGGCGGGATGGTGAAGTCCAGGTTCTCGATCAGCAGCTTGTCGCCCATCGCCTTCTTCAGGCCGATGACCTCGATCACCTTGCCGCCCAGGCGCTCGCCGTTCGGGATGATGATCTGGGCGCTGGTGATGCGCTCCTTCTCGGTCTTGTTGGCCATCTCGTTATAGGCGTTGACGCGGGCCTTCTGCTTGGCCTGACGGGCCTTGGCGCCGGCGCGGATCCATTCCAGTTCCTTCTCCAGGACCTTCTGCTTGGACTTGTCCTCGCGGGCCTCCTGCGCCACGCGCTTGGCCTTGGCGTCCAGCCACGAGGAATAGTTCCCCTCGTGCGGGATGCCGCGGCCGCGCTCCAGCTCCAGGATCCAGGTCGTGATGTCGTCCAGGAAATAGCGGTCGTGGGTGACGATCAGGATCGTGCCCTTGTACTCGATCAGGTGCTTTTGCAGCCAGGCGATGGTCTCGGCGTCCAGGTGGTTGGTCGGTTCGTCCAGCAGCAGCATGTCGGGCGCCTCAAGCAGCAGCTTGCACAGCGCGACCCGGCGGCGTTCGCCACCCGACAGGGTGCTGACATCGGCGTCGTCGGGCGGGCAGCGCAGGGCCTCCATCGCGACATCGACCTGGCTGTCCAGGTCCCACAGGTTCTCGGCGTCGATCTGGTCCTGCAGGGCGGACATCTCCTCGGCGGTCTCGTCCGAGTAGTTCATCGCCAGCTCGTTATAGCGGTCCAGCTTGGCCTGCTTGGCCGCGACCCCCAGCATGACGTTGCCGCGCACGTCCAGGCTTTCGTCCAGGTGCGGCTCCTGCGGCAGATAGCCGACGGTCGCGCCCTTGGCGGCCCAGGCCTCTCCGGTGAAATCCTTGTCGATGCCGGCCATCACGCGCATCAGGCTGGATTTGCCCGATCCGTTGACGCCGACGACGCCGATCTTGACGCCCGGAAGGAAGTTCAGCTTGATGTTCTCAAACACCTTCTTGCCGCCGGGATAGGTCTTGGACACGCCGTCCATGTGGTAGACGAACTGATAGGACGCCATCGGAAACTCCTGTGAATTTGCCGCTTTGTAAGGGAAACGGGCGTCCGATGGAAGATCAGCGCACCTCGTCCACGAAATCGCCGCCCATGATGTCGCGCAGGGCGTCCATCTGGGGGGCCAGGCGCGCCTCCAGCGCGGCGATGGCCGCGGGGGGCGGCATCGGGCCGTCGGGATTTGCGAACACCTTCTGCGTCAGGTTGGCGTAGAAGCAGGGGCCCAGCCCCAGATGCGCCTCGACCGCGTCCATCACCCGGTGCGGCGCGCGCGCGATCCGACCGAAGGGCAGGACCAGCATGTCGGGATAGCGCCTAAGCCAGCGCGGCAGATAGGCGGCATAGTCGCCGCGTTCGTCCAGGACCGGGTTCGCGACCTCGGCCAGCCAGTCGGCCTCGGTCACGGGCACGCGTTTTTCCCGGCGCAGGTTCATGCGCAGCTGCGATATGGCGCGATCGACGGGGTGGCGGATCAGATAGATCACGCGCGCCTTGGGCAGCAGGTCGCGGACCGCCTGCACCCCCTCGTCCGGCAGGCCGGAATACTCCGGGGTGAAATCCATCGGCATCGCGTGTTCGGGCGCGGGGGCGAAGACGCGCTTGTACCATTGGTTGTGGAACATCTTGCCGCTGGTGATGGCCGTCAGATAGGCGTCCAGCTCGGGCTGCAGCTCGACCTTGCGCACCTTGTGGCGGTCGCGGATCTCCTGCGGCTTGTTGCGGTAATGCCAGGCGATCCAGCGGCGGTGTTCGGGGATGTGCAGATGGTTGAAATACTGCACCTCCTTGAACGGCGGGATCCAGACCTGCGGATGCTGGCCCAGCATCTGGGCCAGCCAGCTGGTCCCGGCCTTCTGCGCGCCGATGCACAGCGCGCCGGGCTTGCGGGGCTGGCCCTGGGGATCGAAGGCCGGGCTGATCGTCAGCGTAGTGACCAGGCGCGACAGGGCGTCAGCGCTCAAGTGTTCCCCAAAGGTCATAATCGCCCGCCTCGTCTACCGTCACGGTCACAATATCGCCCGGCGACAGGGCGTCAAACCCCTCGTCGATGAACAGGTTTCCGTCGATCTCGGGGGCGTCGGCCTTGGTGCGGCAGGTGGCGCCACGCTCGTCGACCTCGTCGACGATCACCTGGATGCGCTGGCCGACCTTGGCCTCCAGCTTGGCGGCGCTGATGGCCTGGGCCTTTTCCATGAACCGCGCAAAGCGGTCCTGCTTGACCTCGGCGGGCACGTGGTCGGGCAGGTCGTTGGCCCGCGCGCCCTTGACGTTTTCGTACTGGAACGCGCCGACGCGGTCCAGCTGCGCCTCGTCCAGCCAGTCCAGCAGGGTCTGGAACTCTGCCTCGGTCTCTCCGGGATAGCCCACGATGAAGGTCGAGCGCAGGGTGATGTCGGGGCAGATGTCGCGCCAGGCGGCGATCTCGTCCAAGGTCTTGGCCGCCGCCGCCGGGCGCGCCATGCGGCGCAGGACGTCGGGGTGGGCGTGCTGGAACGGGATGTCCAGATAGGGCAGGACCAGGCCATCCGCCATCAGCGGGATCAGGTCGCGCACATGCGGATAGGGATAGACGTAATGCAGCCGCACCCAGGCCCCCAGGCTGCCCAGATCGCGCGCCAGATCGGTGATGTGGGCGCGGTGCCCCCGGTCGGTCGCGTGCTTCAGGTCCAGCCCATAGGCGCTGGTGTCTTGGCTGATGACCAGCAGTTCCCGCACCCCGGCCTGCACCAGGCGCTCGGCCTCGCGCACCACGGCATGGGCCGGGCGGCTGACCAGACGGCCGCGCATATCGGGGATGATGCAGAACTTGCACTTGTGATTGCAGCCTTCCGAGATCTTCAGATAGCTGTAATGACGCGGCGTCAGACTGACCCCGCTGGCGGGCAGCAGGTCGATGAACGGATCGGGCTGCGGCGGCACGGCGGCATGGACCGCGTCCAGCACCTGTTCATATTGATGCGGACCGGTCACGGCCAGAACCTTGGGATGCGCGCCGGTGATGTAATCCGGTTCCGCCCCCAGGCAGCCGGTGACGATGACGCGGCCATTCTCGCGCAGCGCCTCGCCGATGGCATCCAGGCTCTCTGCCTTGGCACTGTCCAAAAACCCGCAGGTGTTCACCACCACCGCATCCGCGCCATGGTAATCGGCGCTGATTGCATAGCCTTCGGCCCGCAGGCGCGTCAAGATGCGTTCGCTGTCCACCAGCGCCTTGGGGCAGCCAAGGCTGACCATGCCGATGGTCGGCTGACCGTCACGGCGGTCATCCGGGATGCGCGCACGCGCAAGGTCGGGGCGAAGTTCGGGCGGGTTCTGCTGCATCCGCCGCACATAAGCGATTCTGGATCGCGGGGAAAGTCCGTTCCGCGGTCAGCGGCGGCCCATGAAACGACGGATCATCTTGAAGATGGCAAACAGCTTGAGCAGGCGGAACATGGGCTTCTCCGATATGGGTTCGCGGGCCCAACGTCCCCCACGGGCAACCGGTTCACGGCAATGCGCGTTCCCGATGCCCGTCGTCGCCGGAACGTGATTTCACCACCGCCCGAAAAAAGGACCAGATGTCGCCATGATGAAACCCCGCCGCCTTGCCCTGATCCTTGCCGCCGCCCTGACGGTCGCGACCCCCGCTTTGGCCCAGCAGCCGCAAGGCATCCAGCGCGCGGGAGAGTTCATCGACGTGTGGAACAACCGCGGCGGCAACGTGCTGGAGATGGTGCAGACCCGGCAGGAGTTGGCATCGTCGGGCCGCACGGTGCGCATCCGCGGATATTGCCGGTCGGCCTGCACGATCCTGACGACGATGCCCAATGCCTGCCTGGGGCCGCAGGCGCGGATCGGGTTTCACGCGCCGCGCATCCAGGGCACCCAGATCATCCCGCCCTATGTCGATCAGATCATGGGCAACTTCTATCGTGGCGGCATCCGCGAGCGGTGGTTCGGGGGCTGGAACCGCTCGATGGAGATGAAGATCATCTCGGCCCGCGAATACGTGCGTCTGGACCCGCAGGCGCGGATCTGCGGCAGCCTGCGCCCCTAGTCGCGCAGGCGCCAGCCGGTGGCAAAGATCCAGCGGATGATGGCCAGGCAGATCACGACCATGATCCCCACCGCCACCAGCGACACCCCCACCGGCACGTCGGCCAGTCCGAAGAACGACCAGCGGAACCCCGAGATCAGGTAGAGGACCGGGTTCAGCTTGGCCACGCCCTCCCAGAAGGGCGGCAGCATGCTGGCCGAATAGAAGGCGCCGCCCAGGAAGACCAGCGGCATGATGACCATCATCGGCACGATCTGCAGCTGTTCGAACGACTTGGCCCACAGCCCGATGATGAAGCCCAGCAGGCTGAAGCCGATCGACGACAGGACCAGGAAGGCCACCATCCAGAACGGGTGCAGGATGTGGACGCCGACGAAGACGAAGCTGGTCAGCAGGATCACCAGCGCGATCAGGATCGACTTGACCGCCGCCGCGCCGACGAAGCCCATCGTGACCTCGATCCAGCCGACGGGCGACACCAGGTATTCATAGATCGTGCCGCTGAACTTGGGGAAATAGATGCCGAAGCTTGCGTTGCTGACGGCCTGCTGCAGCACGGTCAGCATCATCAGGCCCGGCACGATGAAGGCCGCGTATTCGACCCCCTCGACCGACTGGATGCGCCCGCCGATGGCCGCGCCGAAGACGACGAAATACAGCACCGTGGACAGCACGGGCGATGCCAGCGACTGCCAGATGGTGCGGAAGAACCGCATCATCTCGTGGTGAAAGATGGACCAGACGCCAAACCAGTTGATGCTCATGCCGCGTCCTCGGAGACCAGGGAAAGGAAGACGTCCTCGAGGCTGGATTGCCGCGTGGACACGTCGCGCACGGTGATGCCGCGCGCGGCCAGATCGCCCAGAAGGCGCGCGATGCCGGTGCGTTCGGCCCGCGTGTCGTATTCGAAGGACAGCCGCCGCCCGTCATCCGACAGCGACAGCCCGCGCCCGGACAGATCGTCGGGGATCGCGGCCAAAGGCTGGTCCAGCTCGATCGACAGGGTCTTCTTGCCGAACTCTCCCATCAGCTCGCTGGTGGGCTTGACCAGCAGCAGGCTGCCCTTGGCGATGACGCCGATGCGGTCGGCCATCTCCTCGGCCTCCTCCAGGTAATGGGTGGTCAGGATGATCGTCACGCCCTCGCGGCGCAGATCGCCCACGACCTGCCACATCTCGCGGCGCAGGGCGACGTCGACGCCTGCCGTGGGTTCGTCCAGGAACAGCACCTTGGGCTGGTGCGACAGCGCCTTGGCGATCAGCACGCGGCGCTTCATGCCGCCCGACAGTTCCCGCGTGGCGGCGTCGCGCTTGTCCCACAGCGACAGCGACTGCAGGACGCGCTTGATATAGGCCTCGTCCGGGGGCATGCCGTACAGCCCGCGGGTGAAGCGGACGCAGTTGATGACCTTCTCGAACGGTTCCAGCGCGATTTCCTGGGGGACCAGGCCGATCAGCTTGCGCGCGGCGCGCCAGTCGGTGCGGATGTCGTGCCCGCCCACGCGGACCGTGCCGCCGGTCGGCACCACCAACCCGCAGATGATCGAGATCAGCGTGGTCTTGCCCGCCCCGTTGGGGCCCAGCAGCGCGATGATCTCTCCCTCGTCGATGGACAGGGTCACGTCGTCCAGCGCCTTGGTGCCGCTGCCATATTCCTTGGACAGGTGGTCGATGTCGATGATCGCGCCCATGCGCCTCTCCTGTAGGTGAGTTCGGGGACCGTGGCGCGCCTCGCGCACAGCTGTCCGGTCCCGCAGATAGGCCCTGCCCGCCCCGATTGCCAGTGCGGGACCGCGGATTCAGCCGGCCGACGTCCTCAGCCGCCCCCGGCTCATGTGGCGCTTGCGCCCGAAACCGGGGTTGCGGAGGACCTCGAACCCGGCATCCGACAGCGCCTGGCGGACATGGCCCGCGGCGGTATAGGTGGCGAACGTGCCCCCCGGCGCGGTATGCGCGCCGACCTCGGCCATCACGTCCGCGCCCCACATCTGCCGCCAGCTCCGCCAGGTCGGGAAAGGCGGCATGCGCCTGCTCCAGCTGGGCGCGGCTCATCGGAAAGGCCTCGAAGCTGGTCATCCGCACGGGCACCGTCGCCACCTGCGCCAGCGCCAATGCGTTCAGACCGGTGCCGAACCCCGTCTCGGCCACGTGGAACCCCGGCCTCAGCCGTGCCGGCAGGTCGTTGCCTGCAAGGAAGACGTGCCGCGTCTCCCCCAGCCCGCCGCCCAAGCTGAAATAGGGGTCGTTGAACTGCTGTGACACGGGAACGCCCCCATCGCGCCAGTCCAGCGCAGGCTCGTCATCGGGGCGGGGATGGGTTAGGTCGCTCATGACGCATCTGTCGGGAAAGGACGCGGCTTTGGCAAGGGTGATCCATGTGGCGGGGGCCGGCGTCTTCGGGCTGGCCTGTGCCTGGGCGCTGGTCCGGCGCGGCGCGCAGGTCACCGTATTCGAGGCCGCGACCATCGGCGCAGGATCCTCGGGCGGCCATGTGGGCGCCCTGGCCCCCCATGCGCCCGACCCCTGGAACATCAAGAAACAGCTGCAGCTGGACAGCCTTCTGGCCGCCCCAGGCTTCTGGGCCAGCGTCGAACAGGCCTCCCGCCTGCCCACGGGTTACGCCCGCACCGGCCGCCTGCAACCCGTGCCCGACATGGATACCGCCGCTCGCCTGCCCGACCGCATCGCGGCCGCCGCGCGCCAGTGGCCCGCCGCCATGGGCATGGCGCTGACCCGCGATCCGCACGGCCCGCTGATCCCGCCCAGCCCTACCGGCCTGTGGCTGACCGACGGGCTGACCGCCCGCCTGAATCCCCGCGCCGCCCTGCAGGCCCTGGCCGCGGCGATCCGCGCCGGGGGCGGCCAGATCCATGAACACACGCCGGCCTCCGATGGCCACACCCCCACGATCTGGGCCACGGGCACGCCGGGACTTGTGGCACTGAACACCGCGCTGGACCGCAAGATCGGCCAGGGGGTCAAGGGTCAGTCGCTGCTCCTCTCCCACGCCGCCCCGGACAGCCCTCAGGTCTTTGCCGACGGGCTGCATATCGTGCCCCATGCGGACGGCACCACGGCCATAGGCTCGACCTCGGAAAACACCTACGACACCGTACACCCCGATCATCAGGCCCAGGACCTGCTGGCCCGCGCCGTCGCGATCTGCCCGGCGCTGGCCGATGCACCCGTCCTCGACATCTGGGCCGGCCTGCGCCCCCGCGCCCGCTCGCGCGCGCCGGTGCTGGCCCCGTGGCCCGGCCGCCCCGGCCACCTGATCGTCAATGGCGGCTTCAAGATCGGCTTCGGCATGGCCCCGCTGATCGCCGACCTGACCGCACAGATCCTTCTGGACGACCGCTGGGACATCCCCGACCTCTTCGCCCTGCCCTGAGATTTCTCCTTTGCCCAAATACCCCGGGGGGAGTCCGCAGGACGGGGGGCCACGCCCCCCTGCCCGCTTGCCACCCGGGCGCCCCCCGCGCACACTCCCCCCGAACCAGCCGGAGCCCGCGATGACCCGCCTCGACCATGCCTTCACCGCCATTGATGCCGCCAATGCCCAGGACCCGAACCTGGACGACGGCAAGCCTGCGAACCTCCTCTATGGCCAGCGCATGACGGCGGAACAGCAGCGCCTGTTCCCAGACGCCGACGACGTTCTGCGCATCGCCTGCCGCGGCCAGCATGTCGAACGCTGGCTGCTGCCGCGGGCCGACTATCCGATGAACCGCCCCGGCTATCTGGCCTGGCGCCAGGAACAGGGCCGCCGTCACGCGGATCGCATCGCCGGCATCATGGCCGATGCGGGCTATGACGCCGATGACATCGACCGCGCCCGCAAGATGCTGACCAAACAGGGCCTCAAGCGCGACCCCCAGGTGCAGGCGCTGGAGGACGTGATCTGCTTCACCTTCATCCGCTGGTATCTGGGCGATTTCATGGCCGAACAGCCCGACCACAAGATCCCCCGCATCATCGAGAAGACCGCCCGCAAGATGTCGGCCGAGGCCCGCGCCCGCGCCCTGGCCGAATTCCCCATGCCCGAGGCGTTGGCCCAGTATTTCCATGACGCCGATCAGCCGCAGACCCTGTCGCGCGCCGTCATCGTCTCGCACGGCCAGCCCGGCGACCCCGCCCCCCAGCAGGCCGCCATCGAGGCGCTGGCAGCCCAGGTCGCCGCCCACGCGCCGGGCGTCGAGGTCCTGGGCGCGACGCTCGCCGACCCCGAGGCCCTGCCCCGCACCTGCCGCAGCGACTGCATCATCTATCCGATGTTCATGGCCGAAGGCTGGTTTACCGGGATCGAGCTGCCCCGCCGCCTGACCCAGGCCGGCGCGCCGAGCGCGCATATCATGCGCCCCTTCGGCACCGATCCCGGCCTCGACGCGCTGGTCGTCGAAAAGGCGCGCCAGGCGGCGGACGCCCAGGGCTGGGCGCTGTCAGATACGACCCTGCTCCTCTCCGCGCATGGATCGCAGCGTGGGCAGGCCAGCCACGACATCACCACGGCACTGGCCGCCCGCATCGCGCCGCATTTCGCCCGCGTCGTCGCGGGCTTCGTCGAACAGGAGCCCTTCATCGCCGACGCCGCCCGCGGCTTGGATCGTGCCATCAGCCTGCCGATGTTCGCGCTGCGCGCGGAACATGTGCTGGACGACCTGCCGCAGGCGCTGGATCAGGCAGGCTTCACCGGCCCGCGCCTGGACCCGGTGGGCCTGGCCCCCGAAGTGCCTGCGATGATCGCAGCCTCCATCGCCAGAGAAGTTTCAAGCTTGAAATGATTTCGGACCCGTGCCAGCCTGCAGCGCAGGAGGTGGCACGGGATGAAGATTCTCTGTCTGGGCGGCGGGCCTGCGGGCCTTTACTTCGCGATCTCGATGAAGCTGCGCGATCCGTCGCATGACGTGACCGTGCTGGAGCGCAACGGCGCGGGCGACACCTTCGGATGGGGCGTGGTGCTGTCCGATGACGCCCTGTCGCGGCTGCAGAAGAACGACCCGTCCTCGGCCCAGGCGATCCGCGATCACTTCATCTACTGGGACGACATCGCGGTCATCCGCGACGGCCACCGGCAGGTCTCCGGCGGGCACGGCTTCGCGGGCATCGGGCGGCGTCAGCTGCTGATCCTGCTGCAGGAGCGGGCGCGCGACCTGGGCGTCGATCTGCAGTTCCGGACCGAGTTCCAGACCGCTGAACATTATCGCCGCGACTATGACCTGGTCGTCGCCTGCGACGGGCTGAACAGCAAGGTCCGCACGGAATATGCGGACGTGTTCCGCCCCGACATCGACATGCGCCGCTGCAAGTTCGTCTGGCTGGGCACGAAACAGAAATTCGACGACGCCTTTACCTTCATCTTCGAAAAGACGCCGCAGGGCTGGCTCTGGGCGCATGTCTATTCCTTCGACGGCGACACCGCGACCTTCATCGTGGAATGTTCGCAGGAGACCTGGGATGCGATGGGCTTCGAGGGCATGACCAAGGAGCAGATCGTCGAGACCTGCCGCGACGTCTTCAAGGACCATCTGGGCGGGCACGACCTGATGTCGAACGCGGCGCATCTGCGCGGCTCGGCCGTCTGGATGAACTTTCCCCGCGTCATCTGCGACCGCTGGTATCATGAGAACGTGGTGCTGATGGGCGATGCGGCGGCGACGGGGCATTTCTCGATCGGGTCCGGCACGCGGCTGGCCTTGGACAGCGCCATCGCACTGGCGGATTACCTGCATTCCGAACCCGACCTGCCCCGCGCCTTCGAGCGCTATCAGGAGGAACGGCGGGTCGAGGTGCTGCGCCTGCAATCGGCGGCCCGCAACAGCCTGGAATGGTTCGAGGAGGTCGAGCGTTACCTGGACCTGGACCCGATCCAGTTCACCTATTCCCTGCTGACCCGCAGCCAGCGCATCGGCCATGAGAACCTGCGCCTGCGCGACCCCGATTGGGTGCGCGAGGCCGAGGACTGGTTCCAGGCCCAGGCCGGCGGCCAGCCGGGCCGCGCGCCGATCTTTGCCCCCTTTCGCCTGCGCGACATGGCGCTGAAGAACCGCATCGTCGTCTCGCCCATGGCGCAGTATAAAGCGCGCGAGGGCTGCCCGACCGACTGGCATCTGGTCCATTACGGCGAACGCGCCAAGGGCGGCGCGGGCCTGGTCTTCACCGAGATGACCTGTGTCAGCCCCGAAGGCCGCATCACGCCGGGCTGTCCGGGCCTTTACGCGCCCGAGCATCAGGCGGCCTGGCGGCGGATCACCGATTTCGTCCATGCCGAGACGGATGCCAGGATCTGCTGTCAGATCGGCCATTCGGGCCGCAAGGGCTCCACCCGCATCGGATGGGAGGGGATGGACCAGCCGCTGGCGGAGGGCAACTGGCCGACCATGGCGGCCTCCGCCCTGCCCTGGTCCGACGGCAATGCCGTCCCGCAGGAGATGACCCGCGCCGATATGGAAGCGGTGACCGAACAGTTCGTGGCCGCGACCCGCATGGCGGATGCGGCGGGCTTCGACATGATCGAGCTGCATGCGGCGCATGGCTATCTGCTGTCGGGCTTCCTGTCGCCGGTGTCGAACCGGCGCGGCGATGAATACGGCGGCAGCCTGCAGAACCGCCTGCGCTGGCCGCTGGAGGTGTTCACCGCCATGCGCGCTGTCTGGCCCGAGGGGCGGCCCATGTCGGTGCGCATCTCGGCCACGGATTGGACCGAGGATGGCGTGACGCCTGACGAATCCGTCGCCATCGCGCGGGCCTTCCACGCGGCGGGGGCGGATATCATCGACGTCTCGGCCGGGCAGACGACGCCCGACGCGCGGCCCGTCTATGGGCGGATGTTCCAGACGCCGTTCTCGGACCGCATCCGCAACCAGGCGGGGCTGGCCACGATGGCGGTGGGCAACATCACCGATGCAGATCAGGCCAACGGCATCCTGCTGGCCGGGCGCGCCGATCTGGTGGCCATCGGGCGACCGCATCTGGCCGATCCCTATTGGACGCTGCATGCGGCGACGGCCCTTGGCGACGGGGCGGACTGGCCCCTGCCCTATTACGCGGGCCGCGATCAGGCGCGGCGACTGGCCGCCAAGCAGGCCGAGGAGATCCGCGCATGACCCGCGTCCTGATCACTGGCGGCGGCAGCGGCACCGGCGCCGACATGGCCCGCGCCTTTGCCGCCCAAGGTCATGAGGTCGTCATCACCGGGCGCGATGCCGCGCGGCTTGAGGCGGTGGCGGGCGGCCTGATCCGCGCCGTGCCGGGCGATGTCAGCGACGAGGATCAGGTCCGCCGCATCTTCGACGACGCCGGGCCATGCAAGGTGGTCATCGCCAATGCCGGCATCGCCGAGGCCGCGCCCTTTGCCCGCACCACGCTGGACCAGTTCAGCCGCATCATGGCGGTCAACCTGACGGGGGTCTTCCTGACCTTTCGGCAGGCGCTGCCGCAGATGGGACCGGGGGGGCGGTTGATCGCGGTGTCCTCGGCCGCGGGGCTGCGGGGGGCGGCCTATGCCTCGGCCTACGCGGCCAGCAAGCATGGGGTGATGGGGCTGGTGCGGTCGATCGCGCTGGAGGTGGCTGCCAAACAGATCACCGCCAATGCCATCTGCCCCAGCTATCTGGACACCGAGATGACCGGCCGCACGCTGGACGGGATCATGGCCAAGACGGGGCGCGACCGCGACGCGGCATTGGCCGCGCTGACCGCCCGCAACCCGCAGGGCCGCCTAATCGCGCCCGCCGAGGTGACCGGCGCGGCGCTGTGGCTGGCCTCGGACGCGGCGGCGGGGGTGAACGGACAGGCCATCGTCCTGGACGGGGGCGAGAGCGCATGACCGACCTGTCCAAGCGGCGGCTGAAGACCTGGATCCGCCTTCTGGGCGTCACGCGGGGGGCCGAGAACCACCTGCGCGACTATCTGCGCCGGGCGCATGGCACGACCCTGCCGCGTTTCGACGTGATGGCCGCTTTGTGGCGCAGGCGCGAGGGTGTGACCATGTCCGAGCTGTCGCGCCTGCTGCTGGTGTCGAACGGCAATGCCACGGCGGTCGTCGACCGACTGGAGGGCGACGGCATGGTCCGCCGCGAGGCCGAGGATGGCGACCGACGCCGCATCCGCGTGCGCCTGACGCCCGAAGGCCTGGAGGCGTTCGAGATCATGGCCCTGGGCCATGAGGCCGAGGTCGACGCGATCCTGGGCCGACTGTCCGAAACCGATCTGGAGGCGCTGCGCGACATCCTGTCCCGCGCCGGGAGGCCCGAATGAAACCCGTCCCCATGGCCGATCTGACGCCCGAGCATTTCCTGTGGGAGGTCACGGACCGCATCGCGGTGATCCGCCTGAACCGCCCCGAACGCAAGAACCCCCTGACCTTCGACAGCTATGCCGAACTGGGCGCGTGCTTTCGGATGCTGGCCCATGCCTCGGACGTGGATGTGGTGGTGCTGGCCTCCAACGGCGGGAATTTCTGTTCCGGCGGCGACGTGCACGAGATCATCGGCCCGCTGGTCGGCATGGAGATGCCGCAGCTGCTGGCCTTCACCCGCATGACCGGAGAGCTGGTCCGCGCGATGATCCATTGCGGCAAGCCGGTGATCGCGGCGGTCGAGGGGATCTGCGTGGGCGCGGGCGCGATCATGGCCATGGCCAGCGACCTGCGGCTGGCCGCGCCCTCGGCCAAGGCCGCGTTCCTGTTCACCAAGGTGGGGCTGGCGGGCTGCGACATGGGGGCCTGCGCGATGCTGCCGCGCATCGTGGGACAGGGGCGCGCGGCGGAACTGCTGTACACCGGCCGCGTGCTGCGCGCCGAGGAGGGCGAGCGGTGGGGGTTCTGGAACAGCCTGCATGACGATGTCCTTGCGGCGGCGATGGATCTGGCGCGGGCGATCGCGGCGGGGCCTGTCTGGGCGCATGGCATCACCAAGACGCAGCTTCTGCAGGAATGGACCATGGGGCTGGACCAGGCGATCGAGGCCGAGGCGCAGGCCCAGGCCATCTGCATGACCACGCGCGATTTCGAGCGGGCCTATCGGGCCTTCGTCGCCAAGGAGACGCCGGTCTTCGAGGGCAACTGAGGGAACCGGGGCTCTGCCCCGGACCCCGGGATATTTGGGTGAGGAAGACGATGGATCGCAGCTTTCTTGACTGGCCATTCTTCGAGGACAGGCATCGCGCGCTGGCCCAGGGGCTGGAGGACTGGGCCACCGGCGCGCTGCCGGTGGATCACGGCGATGTGGACGGGGCCTGCCGGGGGCTGGTCCGGGCCTTGGGGGACGGCGGGTGGCTGGCGCATTCGGGGGGCGAGGCGCTGGACGTGCGCGCGCTGTGCCTGATCCGCGAGACGCTGGCGCGCCATGACGGGTTGGCCGATTTCGCCTTTGCCATGCAGGGCCTGGGCATGGGGGCGGTGACGCTGTTCGGCAGCGGGCCTCAGCGGGCGTGGCTGGAACGGACACGGGCGGGCCGGGCGATTTCGGGGTTCGCACTGACCGAGCCTGCGTCCGGGTCGGACGTCGCGCGGCTGGCGACCACGGCGCGCCGGGATGGCGACGGGTGGGTGCTGGACGGGGAGAAGACCTATATCTCCAACGGCGGGATCGCGGATGTCTATGTGATCGTCGCGCGGACCGGAGAGGCCCCGGGCGCGCGGGGGCTGTCGGCCTTCCTGCTGCCTACGGACACGCCGGGGCTGGAGGTGGTCAGCCGCATCGACGTGATGGCCCCCCATCCGCTGGCGCATCTGCGGCTGACGGGGGTGCGGTTGCCGGGGGAGGCGCTGATCGGGCAGCCGGGACAAGGGTTCCGCATCGCCATGACGGTGCTGGATCATTTCCGCCCCACGGTCGGGGCCGCGGCCCTGGGCTTTGCGCGCCGGGCGCTGGACGAGGCCTTGGCCCGCGTGCGCTCGCGCCAGATCCAGGGCGCGCCGATGGCCGAGCTGCAGATGGTCCAGGGGCATCTGGCCGACATGGCGCTGAAGATCGACGCCGCCGCCCTGCTGATCTATCGCGCGGCCTGGGCCAAGGACCAGGGCGCGCCCCGCATCACGCGCGAGGCGGCGATGGCCAAGCTGTACGCCACCGAGATCGCGCAGGAGGTCATCGACCAGGCCGTGCAGCTGCATGGCGGCGACGGCGTGCGGACGGGCAGCACGGTCGAGAGCCTGTACCGCGAGATCCGCGCCCTGCGCATCTACGAGGGGGCCAGCGACGTGCAGCGCGTCGTCATCGCCCGCAGCATCCTGGAGGGCGCATGACCTATTCCCGCACCATTCCCATCGAGTTCTGCCATTGCGACCCGGCGGGGATCGTCTTCTATCCCCGCTATGCGGAGATGGTGAACCACATGGTGGAGAACTTCTTTCTGGAGGTCGTGGGGCATGGCTTCGGGCCGATGATGGCGGCGGGTCAGGGGATGCCCACCGTCGCGCTGGAGATGGCGTTCCGCAAGCCCGCCCGGCTTGGCGACCGGCTGGACTGGACGCTGGTGGTCGAGCATCTGGGCCGGTCCAGCGCGCGCTTCCTGGTGCGCGCCGAGGACCGGGTCGAGGCGCGGACCACGGTGGTCTGGATGGACCGCGACTTCACCCCCTCGCCCTGGCCCGACGACATGCGACAGACCCTGGAGGCGCATCATGCATGAACCCCTGCATCCGGCGACGTGGAAGCGCGCCTCGGGCTATGCCAACGGGATCATGGCGCGGGGGCGGATGATCTTCACCGGCGGGCTGGTGGGCTGGGACGCGGATCAGGTCTTTCGGACCGACGATTTCGCGGGCCAGGTCCGACAGGTGCTGGAGAACATCGTGGCGGTCCTGGCCGAGGGCGGCGCGGGGCCACAGCATCTGGTGCGGCTGACCTGGTATGTCACGGACAAGCACGAATACCTGGGCGCGCTGCGCGATGTGGGGGCGGCCTATCGCGACGTGATCGGGCGGCATTACCCGGCCATGGCGCTGGTGCAGGTCGTGGCGCTGGTCGAGGACCGCGCCAAGGTCGAGATCGAGGCCACGGCCGTGGTGCCGGAATAGGGGGACGATCATGCTGGGACCAAGTGGGCACGAGGACAGCTTCACGCGCGACAACCTGCCCCCGCCGGAGGCCTGGCCGCGGATCGACCTGTCCGGATACGACTATCCCGACTGGCTGAACGCGGGGGCCGAGCTGACCGACCGCATGGTCGATCGCGGCTTCGGGGACCGGGTCGCGCTGGTCGGCAACGGGCGGGCCCGGACCTACAAGGAGCTGTCGGACTGGACCAACCGGCTGGCCCATGCGCTGGTGGCGGATTATGGGCTGCGGCCGGGCAACCGGGTGCTGATCCGGTCGGCCAACAACCCCGCAATGGTCGCCTGCTGGCTGGCCGCGACCAAGGCCGGGGCGGTCGTGGTCAACACCATGCCCATGCTGCGCGCCAAGGAGCTGTCCCAGATCATCGACAAGGCACAGGTGACCCATGCGCTGTGCGACACGCGGCTGATGGATGAGCTGGTGGCGGCGGCCAAGGGGTCGGCGACGCTGACGACGGTGGTGGGGTTCGACGGCACCGCGAACCATGATGCGGAGCTGGACCGGGCGGCGCTGACGAAACCCGTGCGCTTCGAGGCGGTGCGGACCGGGCGGGACGACGTGGCGCTGTTGGGGATGACCTCGGGTTCGACCGGAGAGCCCAAGGCCACGATGCATTTCCACCGCGACCTCTTGATAATCGCCGACGGCTATGCGCGCGAGGTTCTGGGGGTGACGCCGGACGATGTCTTCGTGGGGTCGCCGCCGCTGGCCTTCACGTTCGGGCTGGGCGGGCTGGCGGTGTTCCCGCTGCGCTTCGGGGCCAGCGCGGTGCTGCTGGAGAACGTCTCGCCCCCGAACATGATCGAGATCATCGAACGCCACCGCGCCACGATCTGCGTGACCGCGCCCACGGCGTACCGGGTGATGCTGCGCGCGATGGACCAGGGGACGGACCTCTCCAGCCTGCGCGTGGCGATCAGCGCCGGAGAGACGCTGCCCGCCCCCATCTGGCAGGATTGGCACGACCGCACGGGCAAGCCGATGCTGGACGGGATCGGCGCGACCGAGATGCTGCACATCTTCCTGACCAACCGGCTGGACGACAGCCATCCGGGCTGCACCGGGCGGCCCGTGCAGGGATACCGCGCGCGGATCGTGGACGATGCGGGACAGGAGGTGCCGCGCGGAGAGATGGGGCGGCTGGCGGTGATCGGGCCGACCGGCTGCCGCTATCTGAACGATGCGCGGCAGGCGGAGTATGTGCAGGGCGGCTGGAACCTGACCGGCGACACCTTCTGGCAGGACGATGACGGGCGGTTCCATTTCGCGGCGCGCTGCGACGACATCATCGTGTCGTCGGGCTATAACATCGCCGGGCCGGATGTGGAGGCGGCGCTGCTGGCGCATGCCGACGTGCTGGAATGCGCGGTGATCGGCGCGCCGGACCTTGAACGCGGCCAAATCGTCGAGGCGCATGTGGTGCTGGCCCCCGGCGTCGCGCCCGACACCGCGACTGCGGAGCGGTTGCAGCGGCATGTGAAGGATGCGATCGCGCCTTTCAAGTATCCCCGCCGGGTGGTCTTCTGCGAGGCCCTGCCCAAGACCCAGACCGGCAAGATCCAGAGGTTCAGATTGAAGCAATGACCATCGACCCTGCACAGGAAGGCGCGCGCATGTCCTTCGACGGGCGCATGTCCTATGGCGATTATCTGGGGCTGGACCAGCTGCTGACATCGCAAGCTCCGCTGTCGGATGCGCATGACGAGATGCTGTTCATCATCCAGCACCAGACCTCCGAATTGTGGATGAAGCTGGCCTTGCTGGAGATGGGGGCGGCGCGGGAACGGATTGCCGCGGGCGACTTGCGGCCCGTCTTCAAGATGCTGACCCGCGTGGCGCGGATCATGGAGCAGCTGAATTCGGCCTGGGACGTGCTGCGCACCATGACCCCGTCGGAATATTCGACCTTTCGCCCCGCGCTGGCCGAGAGCAGCGGATTTCAGTCGCATCAGTACCGGATGATCGAGTTCGTCGCGGGCAACCGCAACATGGCGATGATCGCGCCCCATGCACATCGTCCCGACCTGGCCGAGGCGCTGCGAGCGGAGGCCGCGCGGCCGTCGCTGTACGATGAGGTTCTGGGGCGGCTGAGGGCGGCGGGGTTCGACGTGGCGGCACGCACGGCGCTGGACGCGCCCCATGCGCCGGACGCGGCGGCGCGGGCGGCCTGGGCGGCGGTCTATCGCGAACCGGGCCACTATTGGGAGCTGTATGAGCTGGCCGAGAAGCTGGTGGATTTCGAGGATTACTTCCGCCGCTGGCGGTTCAACCATGTGACGACGGTGGAGCGGATCATCGGCTTCAAGCGCGGATCGGGCGGCACGTCGGGGGTGAACTATCTGCGGCGGATGCTGGACGTGGTGCTGTTCCCGGACCTGTGGGAGCTGCGGACCGAACTGTGAGGGAGCGGACGGCCGCGCCTGACCGGCCCTGACGGGCCGGGGTCGCGGCCGTCGGTGGCGCCCGGACCTGCGGTCCGGGCGCGGTCGGACCAATGGGTCAGGCGGCGGGGCCGTAATAGGCGTAGCTGCCCTGGACCGTGAAGCCGAGGCTGGCATAGGTGGCCTGGGCTGCGGTATTCGCGCGGCTGACGGCCAGGCCGATGCGCGTGGCACCGAGATCCTGGGCCCAAGCGGCGGCCTGGCGCATCATCCATCCGGCGAGGCCCTGGCGGCGGAAGGCAGGCAGGACCTCCACCGCGTGGACCATGGCGGTGCGGTCATGCAGCGCAACGAAGCCTGCGCCGGCAGCGCGGTCGCGGATGCGGCCGAGGAGCGCGGCCTTGGGCAGGGGGACGCGGTCGATCACGGCCTGTCTTGCGGGGGTGATGTTGCCCGCGCCCCAGATCTGGCGCTGGATCGCCAGGGGGGGCCAGATGGCGAAGGCGGTGACGGGCGGGATCGGCCGGTCGGTCAGCGCGGCGATGGGCGCGGCCATGACCAGGGTCGGGATATGTGCGCCCATACCCCGCGCGGTCAGGGCGGCGATCAGGGGCGCGTCACCGTCCCAGGCCCGGAACAGCGGCGGCTGGCCCCATGCGGCATGCCGGGCGCAGGCGGCGTCGATGTCGGCATCGCCCCACGGACCGACCGCGATGGCCGAGCTGACGCGGCCGCCCGCCCTTGCGCCCCGCCCGACCAGGAAGCCGCCGCAGCGGACGGTCTCGAACGCGGGCCAGGTCGCCTCGAAGGCGGCGGCCAGATCGGGGTCGGGCCTCACAACCCAATGCGTCCGCGCAGAGCGGCCATGGCCTGATCGACGCGGGCGGCATCCAGGCCCCGCACGACCAGGTTCGTGCCCCAGCCCGTGTCATCGCGGAACGGATAGGACCCAAGCGACAGGTCGGCGTATTCGGCGGCGACGGCCTTCAGGTCCTCGGCCACCTCGCTTTCGCCGCGGCGGACCTCGACGGTCAGGGACTGCACCGGGCGGCCCACGGGCAGCTGCGGGATCAGCCAGGCGACCATTGCGCGGAAGACCTCGGGGACGCCCGCCATCACATGGGTCGCGCCGATGGAGAAGCCGGGCGCGGCCGACACGGCATTGTCGATCAGCGTCGCACCCACGGGGATGCGGGCCATGCGCAGGCGGTTCTCGTTCAGTTCGACCCCCATGCGGTCGCAGCGCTCCTGCAGCAGGGTGCGGGCAGTGGGGTTGACCTCGACCGTGGTGCCATGGGCGGCGGCCACGGCATCGGCGGTGATGTCGTCATGCGTGGGCCCGATGCCGCCCGAGGTGAACAGAAGGTCGTACGCCCCGCCCAGGGTCCGGTCCAGCGCGCGGATCGCGTCCACGATGCGGTTGGTGTCGTCGGCCACGACGCGGATCTCCTGGAGGTCGATGCCGGTGGCGGTCAGCACCTGGGCCAGGTGATGGGCGTTCCCTTCGCGGGTGCGGCCGGACAGGATCTCGTCGCCGATGACCAGAATGGCGGCTGTGGGGTTGTCGGACTGCATCAGGCTCTCCCTTGGGTGTCGCGCCCCATCTATGCCCGCAGCCGGGGCTGGAACAAGTGGGCGCGCGTCTCTATCTAGGGCGGCAGACAGAAAGGATCAGCGATGGACGAAGGCCGTATCACGAGGGAAGGCATCCGCCTGCACATGCCCGGGGATTTCGCAGGCATGCGGGCGGCGGGCGCCCTGGCCGCACGGATCCTGGACGAGGTGGGGCCGATGGTCGCACCGGGCGTCACCACCGGCGCGCTGGACGATTTCATCCGGGGCCGGGTGACGGAGCTGGGCGCGACCTCGGCCACGATCGGCTATCGCGGGTACCAGCATGCCAGCTGCATCAGCGTGAACCACGTGGTCTGTCACGGCATCCCGGGCGACAAGAGCCTCAAGGACGGCGACATCCTGAACATCGACGTGACGGTCATCCTGGACGGCTGGTTCGGCGATACCAGCCGGATGTATGTGGCGGGCAAGCCGTCGCTCAAGGCGCAGCGGCTGCTGCAGGTGACGCATGACGCGCTAATGAAGGGGATCGAGGCCGTCCGTCCCGGCGCGACCTTCGGCGACATCGGCGCGGCGATCCAGACCTATGCGGAGGAACGGCGCATGTCGGTGGTGCGCGACTTCTGCGGGCACGGGATCGGGCGGGTGTTCCATTCGCCGCCCAACGTGCTGCATTTCGGACGCCCGGGAAAAGGGCCGGTGCTGGAGGAGGGCATGTTCTTCACGATCGAGCCGATGATCAACCTGGGCCGCCCGGAAACCAAGGTCCTGGCCGATGACTGGACGGCGGTGACGCGCGACAAGTCGCTGTCGGCCCAGTTCGAACATTCGATCGGCGTGACGGCCGACGGATGCGAGATCTTTACCCCTTCCGACCGGTTCTTCCCCGAACTGGCGTGATCGATTGCGTCCCGCGGTGGCCGGGGGCGCTCCGCCCCCCGGACCCCCCGGAGGTCGCAATCATTCATTGGTCAGGAAAACACCGCAAGGCGTCCTCCGCCCCAGGGGGTCCGGGGGGTGGAACCCCCCGGCACCGCGCGGGACGCAAAATTCAGGCGCGGCCGGACGCCGCCGACAAAAGCGACGGATCGATCCCCTGCGCCCGCAGCGCGCGCTGCCACTTGTCCTCGTGCGACAGATCGAAGATCAGGTCCTCGGCGCCATCTCCGGTCAACCAGCCATTGGCCAGCATCTCGGTCTCCAGCTGCCCCGGCCCCCAGCCTGCATAGCCAAGCGCCAGAACCGCAGGGTCTGGACCATAGCCCTGCGCCAGTTCCACCAGGATGTCACGCGTCGTGGTCATCGCCAGCGCCTGGCCGATCCGCAAGCGACCCTCGGGGTCCTGCCCGTGCTCGGCCACCTTGTGCAGCACGAATCCCCGGCCCGGCTCGACCGGGCCGCCAAAGCGAACCTCGATCGGCCGCGCATCCTCCTCGGCCTCGATGCCCAGCTGGTTCAGCAGATCGCCAAAGCCGATCTCGGGCAGCGGGCGGTTCAGCACCAGCCCCATCGCCCCCTCGTCGGAATGCGCGCAGACCAGCACCACGGACCGCTCGAAACGCGGATCGCTCATGCCGGGCATGGCGATCAGGATCTTGCCGGTCAGGTTGCGGTCTTGGGCGGAATCACCGGTGATGCTGGTCATCATGTCTCCTTTTCATGACAGATCGGCACTGGGGCGGGATGTTGCAAGGCTTGCGCGGAATTGTGACTTTCCGCCCCCGCCGCGCGGGCGCTAGGACAAGGGCATGACACATTTCCCCCTCCCGCTTCTTGCCACCGCCCTGGCGCTTTTCCTGACCGGACCCGCCATCGCCCAGGACGACCTGCCGCCCGGCCTGCGCGGCGCACAGCTGCTGCCCGGCTGGACCGAACCCGGCGGCGCGCGCATCCTGGCGCTGGAACTGCTGCTGGAGCCGGGCTGGAAGACCTACTGGCGCAGCCCCGGCGACACCGGCCTGCCGCCCCAGCTGGACTGGGCGGGGTCACGGAACCTGTCCCATGTCACCCTGCACTGGCCCGCGCCCCAGGCCATCCGGTCCGGAGAGACGCTGGAGATGGGCTATCACGACCGCCTCGTGCTTCCGCTGACCGCCCATCCGCAGGACCCCGGCAAGCCCGTCGACATCGCCGCCCAAATCGATCTGGGCCTGTGCGAGAACATCTGCGTTCCCGTGCACCTTGAACTGCAGGCGCCGCCCGTGGGCAGGCAGTCGGATCCGGTGATCGCCAGCGCCCTTGCGGCGGAGCCGCAGCGCCTGGACGGCAACCCCGCCTGCGAGGTGACGCCCTTGGCAGACGGGCTGCGCGTCGCGATGGACCTGCCGCAGGGCCCGGCCACGCTGGCCGCGGTGGAACTGACCGACAATCCGCAGGTCTGGGTCTCGGCGGCGGACATCCTGCCCGGACCCACAGGCCCCCAGGCGGTTGTCGAGATGGTCGCCCCCTCGGGCAAGCCCTTCGATCTGGACCATGACGCACTGCGCCTGACGGTGATCCCCGCCGATGGGGGACGGGCGACCGAAACCACCGGCTGCGCCGCGGACTAGGTCCCCGCACGGCGCCCCCGCCGGACCTGCGCCAGGGTCGCCCCCGCCATGATCGCCGCCAGCGTCGCCAGATAGGCCAGCAACGCGCCCCCCGAACCCGGCCACCAGCCGGGCGCGGCCAGGCCCATCGCGGGCAGCGCCGTCACCGGCCCCATGATCAGCACCAGCCCCGCGACGGCCGCGACCACCGCGCCGCGCATCACGCCGCGCACTGGCCCGGCCCGCAGGCTGCGGCGAAAGGCCCGGCGGGCGTGGGCCAGATCGTCGCCCGCGACCAGCACGGCCGGCACCACCAGCAGCACCAGCACCATCCCGAACCCCAGCCCATAGGCCAGCGTGACCACCGTGGGCTTGAGGAACAKCGCCTGCGACGAACGTTCGTACAACAGCGGGGCCAGGCCCAAGACCGTGGTGGCCGTGGTCAGCAGCACGGGGCGGAACCGGCCGGCGACCGCATCGACGATCGCGGGCCGCAGGGCCCGGGTGGCCCGGTATTCGTCGATGGTCGAGATCAGCACGATGGAATCGTTGATGATGATCCCCGACATGCCGATCAGGCCCACCACGGAAAACAGGCTCAGCGGCAGGCCCCAGGCCGCGTGCCCCCAGACCGCGCCGATCAGTCCGAAGGGGATGACCGACATCACCACCAGGGGCCGCGTCCAGCTGGCAAAGATCCACGCCAGCACCATGTAGATGCCGGTCAGCGCCAGCGCGAATCCGATCAGCGCCTCGGACAGGAACGCGCGCTCCTGCTGGGCCAGGCCGGTGACGTCATAGGTCACACCGAACTGCGCGGCGATGTCGGGCAGCAGGCGGGTCTGCAGGTCCGCGGTGATCGCCGCCGCCCGCGCCGGATCGTCGCCCGAGATGTCGCCGGTGACCTCGATCATCCGCTCGCCGTTCTCGCGGCGGACGACCGAGAAGCCCGCCTCGGTGCTGACCGACACGATGTCGCCCAGGGGCACCCAGGCCCCGGATGCGGTGCGCATCTGCATCCGGTCCAGAAAATCGGCGCGGCGATCGTCTTTGGCCAGTTCCACGGTGATGGCGCCGGTGCGGGTGCCCTCGGGCCAGGTTGCGGCCTCGATCCCGCCAAGGCGCTGGCGCAGCTCGCGCGCAAGCCCGTCGGTGGTGAAGCCCAGGGCCTCGCCTTGGGGCGTCAGGCGCAGCGCCAGCTCGTCCTTGTCGTAATCCAGGCTGTCCTCCAGCGCCGAGACCTCGGGCGCCTTTGCCAGCCGCGCCTTCAGCGCCTCGGCGGCGGCCTTCAGCGTTGCGGCATCCGCACCGGTCATCAGCACCGAGATGGCATCGCCCCCCGGCCCCGACCGCCCGCCGCGAAAGCTGATCGTCTCCAGCTGGGGGTCGGTGGGCATGGCCTCCTGCAAGGCGGCGACCAGCTCGAAGCTGGAATAGGGGCGGAAATCGGGGTCGATCAGCTCCATCTGGACGGCGCCCAGCAGGTCGGCGTCCTTGGTCTCGGCCCCCGGCAGGGGACGGCCCGCATTGCCGCCGACCTGGGTCATCACATGGGTCAGCGGGCTGATGCCGTATTCTGCCTCATATTCGGCCGCGACCCGGTCCACCGCGTCCTGCACCAGTCCCATGACGCGCAGGGTATCGTCGCGGGTGGCCCCCTCCAGCATGGCGAAATTGCCCGACACACTGCCCTGTTCGGGCGAATCGAAGAACCGCCACGGCACCGACCCGCTGATCAGCGCCGCCGTGGACCAGGAAAAGCCCACCATGACCAGCGCCAGCACCGGATAGCGGGCGACAAGCACCAGACGCGCCAGCGGGCGCAGAACGCCCGCCACGAACCGGTCCAGCCAGCGGTTCACGACGACCGACGGCCGGTCGTACCAGCGGTCCTTGCCGTGATGGGCCAGCGCATGGGCCATGTGGTTGGGCAGGATCAGGAAACATTCGATCAGCGAAGCCGCCAGCACCAGGATCACCGTCAGCGGGATGTCCGACACCAGCGACCCGAACTGTCCGCCGATCAGCACCAGCCCGGCAAAGGCGATGATCGTGGTCAGGGTCGATGCGATCACCGGCGCGCCCATCGCGCCCGCCGCCCGTTCGGCGGCGACCAGCGGCGGCTCGCCCAGCTTGCGGGCGCGATAGTCGGCATGTTCGCCCACCACGATGGCGTCGTCCACGATGATGCCCAGCGTCAGGATCAGCGCGAAAAGAGAGATCATGTTGATCGTCATGCCGACCGCGTACATCATCGCCACCGCCGCCAGCAGCGCCGCCGGGATGCCCGCCGCGACCCAGATCGCGGTGCGGGCGTTCAGAAACAAGAACAGCAGGCCCAGGACCAGCCCCAGCCCCATCAGCGCATTGTCCAAAAGCAGCGACAGCCGGGCCGAGATCTGTTCCGCCCGCGCCCGCACCAGTTCCGCCGTGACCCCCTGCGGAAGGGTCGGCGCCAGCGCGTCGACGGCCGCCTGCACGTCCTGCTGCATGCCGATCGCGTCGCCCGATGCGCTGCGCTGGACGGACACCGTGACCGCCGGGTTGCCGTCGACGAAATAGGCCACGCCCCGGTCGATGCCCGTGTCGCGCACCTGCGCCACGTCGCCTATGGTCAGCTGCGTCCCGTCGGGCAGCGCGGTCAGGACCAGAGCCGAGACCTGTTCGGGGGTGCGCGTCTCGGCCCCCGTGCGCACGCGCGATATGCCCGATGCCACGTCGCCCGCAGGCGTGGGCGCGGCGGCGGCGGCGATGGTCGCCGCGATCTGGTCCAACGTGATGTCGTGCTGCACCAGGTCGGCCATGCGCAGCTCGACCAGGGTTTCGGGGGCGGACAGGCCGGTGACGGACAGCCGCGTCACCCCACGGGCGTACAGGCGGTTGGTCAGGTCGTCCGCGATGCGGCCCAGCTGGTCCAGGCCCACAGGGCCCGAGATCACCACGTCGGTGACCGCGTCGCGCCAGGCGCGGCGCGTGACCTCGGGGTCCTCGGCGCCCTCGGGCAGGTCGCCCGCGGCGGCGATGGCGGCTTCGACCTCGCCGGTGGCGCGGGACATGTCCCAGCCCGGCTCGAACTCCAGGGTGATGCGGGCGCTGCCTTGGCTGGACTGGCTTTCGGTCAGGGACACGCCCTCGACCGCGATCAGCGCGGGTTCCAGCACGCCGACCACCGAGCGGTCCACATCATCCGCCCCGGCCCCGTCCCAGCGGACGGCCACCTGGATCTGCTGGACGACCGTGTCGGGAAAGAACTGCGCCCTGAGGCGCGGCGCGGAATAAAGGCCCGCCACCACCATCACCGCCAGCAGCAGGTTGGCCAGCGTGGCATGGCGCACGAAGGTGCCGATCAGGCCCGGGCGCCTATCCACGGGTGGGGCCCCGGCCCTGCGCCCGCTGATCGGGCCCCTGCGCGGGCACGGGGGCGGCGGCGTCGCGGACGCGGATGCCGGKGCCCAGCTGCGGCGCGCGTTCGGCCACGATGCGCGCCCCTGCCAGGTCGGCCGGCACCGCGATGATCAGATCGTCACCCTGCCGGCGCAGCACGGTCACGGGCGTCGCCTGCAGGCGGCCGTCCGCCCCCGCGACAAGCACGCCGCCATCCGACCCCAGGGCCGCCGCGGGAATCATCGCCGCGTCGGACAGCGCCGGTTCGGCGATGCGCGCGGTCACGAAATCGCCCGGGCGCAGCGCCTGCGCACCCTGGACCAGCCGGGCATAGACCACCCGCCCCGCCGTCCCTTCCGCGACCGAGGCCGCCGCCCGGTCCAGCCGCGCCTGCGCGACCACCGCGCCGGCGCTGCCGTCCAGCGTCACCGTCACCTCGCGGTCCAGCAGGGCACCGTCCGGGCCCAGCAGGCGCCCGAACTGGTCCAGCGACAGCGGGATCTGCAACTCCAGCGCCGCGGGGTCGATGATCGTGGCCAGCTGTTCGTTCACGCCGACCAGCGCGCCCTCGACCGCGGTGACGGCGGTGACGCGCCCGTCGAAGCCCGCGCGCAGTTCCGTGTCGGCCAGCGCGCGGC
>NZ_WEKR01000011.1:0-71549 GCF_024105395.1 Paracoccus sp. 08
CCGCCGCGCCACGGGCCAGGACTAGCGGCGCGGAAAGACGAAGACCCGGTCGCGGCGCAGCATCAGCCACATCGGCGTCCCCGCAGGCGGCAGGAACACCCCCGGCACCGTCGCGTTCAGCGCGATGCCGCCCGCATCGGTCGCGAACTCGACCAGCGATTCACGACCCAGATAGCGGGCCCGCGTGACCCGCGCCAGCGCGGCGCTGCCGTTTTCGGCGGTGGGGGCGGGGCCCTGTCCGGCGCGGTCCTGCCATGCGGGGTCGTCGACCGCGGGTGCGCCTGGAAAGCCGTCATTGCCGATGCGGTGCAGCCAGGGCGCGGGCCACAGGAACACGTTGCGCGCCCCCGTGCGGCGCAGGCTGGCGATCAGCGGTCCGTCGGCGGGATCGTCCGGTCCGCTGCCCGCGAAGGTCGCGGGGCGCATGTCCAGCCAGTACCGCCCCCGATCGCTCAGCGCGGCGATGTCATTGGCCACCGCCGCCGCGCGCAGAAGGCCGGGGCGCTGTGCGGCCAGATAGAACCGCCCGTCCGGCCCGCGATGCAGCGGCAGGTCGGCCCCGTCGGCCGTGCGCAGGCGGCCCTGATCCATGTCCAGGCACAGCGCCTGCGCATGGGGCGGGCGGTCGACCGTACCCTTTTGCCGCACCCGGCAGGGCGGGCAAATGCGGCAGGTCGTACCAGGGCGACAGGGCGCGGCGGTAATCCTCGGGGGCGGCCTGGTCGATGTCGATGTCGATGAAGGTGGGACGGCCCGCGAAATGCGCCCGCACGGCGGACAGGTGGTCAGCCCAGTCCCGCGCCCAGATGTCGCCCAGATCGCCCAGGGAAACGCCCAGATTGGCCGCGATGCTGCGGGCATAGGCGCCGCCCCGGTGCAGATAGCGGCTGGCGATCCAGTCCTCGACCCGGCGGGTGTTCAGCAGGAAGATCGAACCGGGATAGTGACGATCCACCAGGGCGAAGTCGCGGAATCCCTCGATCACCGGCATGTTCAGGAAGCGCACCGATTCCATGTCGGTGAAGGCCGTGACGCTGTCCGCCCATCGCGCCAGCGGCCGGGTACCGGTCAGCCTGGCATAAGCGATGTCATCGGCCAGCGCGCCTTCCAGCCAGTGTGCAGCCGGGATGCGGTTCAGGTCGAACAGACGCGCGATGAAGGTCGTGCCGCATTTGTTGAAGCCGATCTGGAAGAACTTGGGCGGCATGGGCGACCTGTCCGGGGGCAAGCCGCGACGATGCGCATGGGGGCGGGGCCTGTCAACGTCTGCCCGGCCCTTGGGCGGAAAGCGCCGCTTTGACGCACGGCTGCGACAAAGGTCTTGCCTTGCCGCAAGGGGGCGGCTAGCACCGAGGGCAGGAATTCGGGAGACACCGGCGCTGCGCCGGGGCCGAAGGAGAAGCCGCCCCGGCAAGCTCTCAGGCAAAAGGACCGTCTTCCCCAAGAACTCTGGAGAGTGGCCGAGAGGCCCGCCGAAGGGATAACGATCTCAGGCGCCCAAGTCCCGACAGGGGCACCGGCACGGACAGAGGGGGCATCGACGCACGGGGGCATTCCCCGTCCAACCGATGCCGGCTGCCCGGCAGACACGCAGGAGGCCAGATGGCCGAGACGAGCCGCCGGACCGGTCTTTACGACCTTCATGTCGAACAGGGTGCCCGCATGGTGCCCTTTGCGGGCTGGGACATGCCCGTGCAGTACCCGATGGGGGTGATGGCCGAACATCTGCACACGCGCGCGCAGGCCGGGCTGTTCGACGTCAGCCACATGGGACAGGTGCTGGTCACCCCTGATGATGGCGACATGGCCACCGCCGCCGCGGCGCTGGAGACGCTGGTCCCCGCAGATGTCGCGGGCCTGGCGCCCGGGCGGCAGCGTTACGGCCTGTTCACCAACGATGCGGGCGGGGTCCTGGATGACCTGATGTTCGCCAACCGGGGCGATCATTACCTGCTGGTCGTGAATGCGGCCTGTGCGGAACAGGACATCGCGCATCTGCGCGGTCTGGCGGGCGTGACGGTGACGCCGGTGACGGATCGCGGGCTGGTGGCGCTGCAGGGGCCGCAGGCGGAGGCGGCGCTGGCCCGGCTGGTGCCGGGGGTCGCGGCGATGCGGTTCATGGACAGCACCGCGCTGGACTGGGATGGGGCGACGCTTTGGGTGTCGCGGTCGGGCTATACCGGAGAGGACGGGTTCGAGATCTCGGTGCCCGAGGCCCGGCTGGAGGATTTCGCGCGGGCGCTGCTGGCAGAGCCCGAGGTGGCGCCCATCGGTCTGGGGGCGCGCGACAGCCTGCGGCTGGAGGCGGGAATGCCGCTTTACGGGCATGACATGGATCAGGGCGTGACGCCGGCGCAGGCGGCGCTTGGCTGGTCGATCCCCAAGGTGCGTCGCAGCGGTGGCGCGCGGGCGGGCGGGTTTCCCGGCGCCGACGCGGTGCTGGCCGAACTGGGATCGCCCGCCGTCACCCGCCGCGGGCTGCGCCCCGAGGGCCGCGCACCGATCCGCGAGGGGGTCGCGCTGTTCGCCGATGACGGGACGCCCATCGGGACGGTCGGTTCGGGCGGCTTCGGGCCGTCTGTGGGCGGCCCGATCGCCATGGCCCGCATTCCCGCCGACATCCCCGAGGGCGCCACGATCCAGGCGGAGCTGCGCGGCAAGCGCGTGCCCCTGACGGTCTGCGCCCTGCCCTTCGTCACCCCATCCTATAAACGTTGAAGGACCTGATCATGCTGAAATACACCGAAGACCACGAATGGCTGCGCGCCGAGGGCGACGAGATCGTCGTGGGCATCACCAAGCATGCCAGCGAACAGCTGGGCGACGTGGTGTTCATCGAGCTGCCCGAGGAGGGGCGCGAGGTGTCCGCCGGCGACGAGATCGTGGTGATCGAGAGCGTCAAGGCCGCGTCCGACATCACGGCCCCGGTGGCGGGCACGATCACCGCGGTGAACGAGGCGCTGTCGGACAGCCCCGGCGACGTGAACGGCGATCCGATGGCCGCCTGGTTCTTCCGGATCAAGCCCACGGATGCTGGTGCGTTGGACGGGTTCATGGACGAGGCCGCCTACAAGGCGCTGGTCGACTGAAGATCGACCGCCGGCCGGGGGTTTCACCCCCGGACCCCCAGGGTATTTGAACAAAGAAGAAGGGCCGCCGCCGCGCGTGCCCGGCAAGGAGGCCAGGATGAGCCGCTGGACGCCCACCGACTATAACCCCGACGATTTCGCGAACCGCCGGCATATCGGCCCGTCCCCGGTCGAGATGGCCGAGATGCTGAAGGCGGTCGGGGCCGACAGCCTGGACCAGCTGATCGAACAGACCGTGCCCGCGGCGATCCGCCAGTCGGATGCGCTGGACTGGCCGGCGCTGTCCGAGGCCGGGCTGCTGGCACGCATGCGTGAGGTGGCGGACAAGAACCGGGTGATGACCAGCCTGATCGGCCAAGGTTATTACGGCACCGTCACGCCCCCCGCGATCCAGCGCAACATCCTGGAGAACCCGGCCTGGTACACGGCCTATACCCCCTATCAGCCCGAGATCGCGCAGGGGCGGCTGGAGGCGCTGCTGAACTTCCAGACCATGGTCGCGGATCTGACCGGGCTGCCGGTGGCGAACGCATCGCTGCTGGACGAGGCGACCGCGGCGGCCGAGGCGATGGCCATGGCGCGGCGGCAGTCGAAGTCCAAGGCCGACGCGTTCTTTGTCGCCCATGACCTGCACCCGCAGACCATTGCAGTGATCGAGACGCGGGCGGCGCCTTTGGGCATTCGCATCATCAAGGGCTCGGTTGACGATCTGGTGGCGGATCAGGTCTTTGCCGCGGTGTTCCAGTATCCCGGCACCTATGGCCATGTCCGCGACCTGACCCCCGAGATCGAGGCGCTGCATGCCGCGAGCGCGCTTGCCATCGTCGCGACCGACCTTCTGGCGCTGTGCGTGCTGAAGGAGCCGGGCGCGATGGGCGCCGACATCGCCGTCGGATCGTCGCAGCGCTTTGGCGTGCCGATGGGCTATGGCGGGCCGCATGCGGCCTTCATGTCCTGCCGCGACGCGCTGAAGCGGGCGATGCCGGGGCGCATCGTCGGCGTCAGCATCGACAGTTCGGGCAACCAGGCGCTGCGCCTGTCGCTGCAGACGCGCGAGCAGCATATCCGCCGCGAGAAGGCCACCAGCAACGTCTGCACCGCGCAGGCGCTGCTGGCGGTGATGGCGGGATTCTATGCGGTGTTCCACGGGCCGGTGGGCCTGCGTGCCATCGCGCAGCGGGTGCATCTGCACGCGGTTACGGTGGCCGATGCCCTGCGTGCTGCGGGGGCCGAGGTCGCGCCGGAGGCGTTCTTTGACACGATCACCGTCAAGGTGGGCGTGGGCCAGCAGGGCATCATGGCCGCCGCGCGTCATCGCGGCATCAACCTGCGCAAGGTGGGCCGCGACCGCGTGGGCATCAGCGTGGACGAGACGACCGATGCGGGCGTGATCGTTCGCCTGCTGGACGCGTTCGGGATCACCGATGCGGCACCAGCGGCGACCGCACCCGCGATCCCCGAAGCGCTGCTGCGCGAGAGCGAGTACCTGACCCATCCGGTCTTCCACATGAACCGCGCCGAGTCCGAGATGATGCGCTATATGCGCCGTCTGTCGGACCGGGACCTGGCGCTGGACCGGGCGATGATCCCGCTTGGCAGCTGCACCATGAAGCTGAACGCCGCGGCCGAGATGATGCCGATCACCTGGCCGGAATTCGGTGCGCTGCATCCCTTTGCGCCTGCCGATCAGGCGGCGGGGTATCATGAGGCGATCGCGGACCTGACCCAGAAGCTGTGCGTGATCACCGGCTACGACGCCTTCTCCATGCAGCCGAACAGCGGCGCGCAGGGGGAGTATGCCGGTCTGCTGACCATCCAGGCCTATCACAAGGCGCGGGGCGAGGAGCGTGACATCTGCCTGATCCCGGTGTCCGCGCATGGTACGAACCCGGCATCGGCGCAGATGTGCGGGATGCAGGTCGTGGTGGTGAAATCGGCCCCGAACGGCGACATCGACCTGGAGGACTTCGCCGACAAGGCGGCCAAGGCAGGCGACCGGCTGGCGGCGGTGATGATCACCTATCCCAGCACCCATGGCGTCTTCGAGGACACCGTGCGGCAGGTCTGCGACATCACGCATGAGCATGGCGGTCAGGTCTATATCGACGGCGCAAACATGAATGCGCTGGTCGGCCTGGTGAAACCCGGAGAGATCGGCGGCGATGTCAGCCACCTGAACCTGCACAAGACCTTTGCCATCCCGCATGGCGGCGGCGGCCCCGGCATGGGGCCGATCGGGGTCAAGTCGCATCTGGCGCCCTTCCTGCCCGGCAATCCGCAGGGCGGCGAAGGCGCGGTCAGTGCGGCGCCCTATGGATCGGCGTCGATCCTGCTGATCAGCTGGGCCTATTGCCTGATGATGGGCGGCGAAGGCCTGACCCAAGCCACCCGCGTGGCGATCCTGAACGCGAACTATATCGCGGCGCGGCTGGCCGGGGCCTATCCGATCCTATTCATGGGCAATCGTGGCCGGGTGGCGCATGAATGCATCATCGACACGCGGCCCTTTGCCGAACATGGCGTAACGGTGGACGACATCGCCAAGCGCCTGATCGACAACGGTTTCCACGCCCCCACGATGAGCTGGCCGGTCAGCGGCACGCTGATGGTCGAGCCGACCGAGAGCGAGACCAAGGCCGAGATCGACCGTTTCATCACCGCGCTGCTGGCCATCCGCGACGAGATCACCGACGTGGCCGAGGGTCGCATTGCCGCGGATCAAAGCCCGCTGCGCCACGCGCCGCATACGGTCGAGGATCTGGTCCGCGATTGGGACCGCCCCTATTCGCGCGAACAGGGCTGTTTCCCGGCAGGTGCGTTCCGCGTGGACAAGTACTGGCCGCCGGTCGGGCGTGTGGACAACGCCCATGGCGACCGCAACCTGATCTGCACCTGCCCGCCGCTGGAAGCCTATGCCGAGGCTGCCGAATAGGCGATGCCAGCCCCCAGGGCCCGAAATCCGGGCCCTGGGGGGAACCCTGCCCCGCCCCGGGCATTGCCCTTGCATGTCACGATCTGACACGGCCCCGTGATCGCGCCGGTCAGACACCATGCCAGAGGTCCCGATGCCCGACACCCTGCCCCCCGCCCACCGCGCCCGAGAGGAGCTGGTCGCCAATCTGATGGCGGTCCCTGCCGTGATCGGCCTGGTCTTGGCCGTCCTGGCCTTTTTCCAGCGCGGATCGGGCATCACCGGAACCGCCGGCGCCGGGCTGGCCATCCTTGGCATGGTCGCGCTGAGCATTGCCGCGCTGCTGGTCGGGCGTCTGTCGCCGGGCCGGTTCCGCACCTTCGTCGCGGTGATGATCCTGATCGGGGGGCTGCTGACGCTGATTTGCGCGTGGTTCCTGATGCAGGGCTGGCTGATGCTGGCCATCGCGCTGACGCTGGCCCTGTGGCTGATCTTCATCCTGGTCGCGAGGTAACCGCCATGATCCGCATCCTTCCCGCCCTGATCCTGCTGGCCCCCGCCGCCCATGCGCAACAGACCGAATGGACCGGTTTCCACGGAAACAGCATGGCGCAAAAATACAGCGCCTCTTCCCAGATCACCCCCGAGAACGTCGGCGATCTTGAAATGGCATGGGAGATCCACACCGGAGATGTCTCCGACGGGTCGGGCGACATTCCGGGCACGGTCTGGTCGGCGACGCCGATTCTGGCCAACGACCTGCTGTATGTCGGCACGCCCTTCTATCGCATCCTGGCCGTTCATCCCGACACCGGAGAGATCGCCTGGACGTATGAGCCCGACGACACCACGCTGGAGCCCCTGTCCCAGCCCGAACTGAAGAACCGCGGCGTGACCTATTGGGAGGGAGAGGGCGACGGACCCTGCGCGCGGCGGGTCTATATCGGCACGATGGACGCCGAACTGCATGCGGTGGATGCCGATACCGGGGAACTGTGCGCCGATTTCGGCGAGGGCGGCATCTTGGACGTGAACCAATGGAACAAGCCCGACGCAAACTTTCCGCTGTCGCAGCTACAGCCGCCCACCGTCTTTCGCGACAAGCTGCTGCTGGGTTGGGCGGGCAAGGACTGGCACGACGCAGCGAACCCCCTGGGGTCGGTCTTTGCCGTCGACGCGCGCACCGGCGAACTGGACTGGACCTTCCATTCGATCCCCGAGGATTACGACGGCGTGACCGGCACCTCGAACGTCTGGACCGCCATGTCGGTCGACGAGGAGAACGGTCTGGCCTTCCTGCCCGTCTCCAGCCCCAGTGCGGATTTCTATGGCGGGACGCGCACCGACCCGATCCCCCTGGCGACCTCGGTCACCGCGGTGAATGGCGACACCGGAGAGGTCGTGTGGTCGCGCCAGTTGGTGAACCACGACATCTGGGATTACGATACCGTTGCGGCACCAACCCTTGTGGATATCCCCGGTGAGGGGGGCAGCACCCCCGCCTTGGTCCAACCGACCAAGATGGGCTATGCCTTCGTTCTGAATCGCTTGACCGGAGAGCCGATCTTTCCGATCGAGGACACCCCCGTCCCCGCGACGGATGTCGAGGGAGAGGTCTCGTCCCCGACGCAGCCCATTCCGACCCTGCCGAAATCGCCGATCGGCGATGACTGGGGCGGCGTGTTCGGCTTGGCCGACATCGCGTCCTTCGGCTATTGCTCGCGCAAGTTCGATGAGCTGCGCTATGAGGGCCGTTACACCCCGCCCAGCCTGGAAGGGACGCTGGCTTATCCGGCCACCGCGGGCGGCTTTCAGTGGGGCGGCGGGGCGGTCGATCCGGAAAGCGGCATCCTTTATATCAACAGCTCTCGCGTGGCGCAGATCTATCAACTGATCGAGCGCGAGGATTACGACACCATGACCAGCGGCGGCAGCGAGGCCGAGGGCGGCCTGTTCCCGATGACCGGCACGCCCTACGGTTTCAGCCTGACCAACTTCCTGAACCCGATCGGCATGCCCTGCTGGAAGCCGCCCTATGGTCTGATGTCCGCCATCGACCTGAAATCGGGTGAAACGCTGTGGGAGCGTCCCTTCGGACAGACACAGCAATGGGGCTTCTACATGCCGGAAAGCTGGGGTTCGCCCACCATCGGCGGGCCGGTCGTGACGGCGTCCGGGCTGATCTTCATCGGCGCGTCGATGGACGCCCGGGTCCGCGCGCTGGACGCCGCCACCGGCGACGTGTTGTGGAAGGCCCAGGTCGACGCCCCGGCCGTGTCGATCCCCGCGGTCTATGATTATGACGGCCAGCAATACGTGGTCTTTGCCGTCGGTGGCAATTCCATCATCAAGCCGCAGGTGGCCGATCAGCTGATCGCGTTCACCCTGCCCAAGTGATGAACAGGGCGGCGCGGCCCACTTGACAAACCGCGCCGCCCACGCGATCAAAACAGCGTTGGGGTCGTAGCTCAGTTGGTAGAGCGCGTCGTTCGCAATGACGAGGTCAGGGGTTCGATTCCCCTCGGCTCCACCATATCCGGATCATCCGTCTACAGAATGAAATCCGCCTCGGTCAGCGACAGCTGGCCTGACAGGCGGATCATCCCGTCCACGCGGCCATCTCCGTTCGCATCCATCATCACACGCGTCACGTTGGTCTGCGGGACATACTGCACCATCAATTGTGCACCCTGCCCGGGCTCGAAGCTGTCGGTCATGTGGAACGCCTGGTTTCCGGGGGTCCGCCAGTCCGCATCGATGCCGGACAGGTCGATCCGATCGCTGCCGCGCCGAAAATCAAGGATCAGGTCGGTCTGGGCGCCTTGGCTGTCGGCCATCGACCCGAAGACGAACGTATCCGCCCCGACGCCCCCGGTCAGCAGATCCGCCCCCTGTCCGCCGATCAGGGTGTCGTTGCCCGCTCCGCCCGCCAGCCGATCCGTGTCCTGCCCGCCATGCAGACGATCATTGCCGAACCCGCCCTCCAGCGTGTCGTTGCCCGCGCGCCCTTCCAGCCGATCATTGCCCGCGTTGCCACGCATCAGGTTGCCCTGCGCGTTGCCCAGCAGCACGTCATGACCGGCGCCGCCTTCGGCATTCTCGACTCCGCGGATGATGTCCAGGCCATGGCGGGTGTCCTGCCGCCCGGTCACCGCCAGGTCGATGCGGCCACCCGTGGCGCCCTGCAGGACGACCGTATCGACGCCCGAACCGCCGTCGATCACGTCATTGCCCGCATCCATCAGCACCCGGTCCAGGCCGGCGCCGCCATACAGCGCGTCATGGCCGATCCCGCCGCCAAGGATGTCGTTGCCGCCATCGCCGTACAGCGTGTCGTCGCCCGCCATCCCGAAGGCCCGGTCGTCTTCGAAGCTTAGGCTGAAGACGTCGTTGCCAGACAGCATCCGTTCGATGATCCGCTGATCATCGACACGCGAGAATGTCATGGACGCGTTGTAGATATCCGCCAGCGGCACCCTCAGCTGGTCGATCTGCCATTGATCGTAGTAATTTCCGCCGATATTGGCGGCCCCGCCGATCAGAGTAACGGTTCCACCAGTGATGTTCCCACCCGTCACACGAAAGCCGCTGCCGCCGAAAATCGTCGCAAAATCGTAGCCGCCGCTGTAATAATCCACCAGCAGGACATCCTCGAACTGCTGTCCGTCATAATTGAAATAAAGATTGTCAAAGAATTCGGCATTGAACGCATCGTAATACAACACGCTGAGATCAAAGTTCGTGATGTCGAAACCGGAATACGCCTGCACGCGCGCCATCGTTAACCCCTTGCAAAATAACCATGAAAATCGGCTCTGTCCCGTTCATGTGCGGGGACAGAATGGCATTCATTAACGACGTCGCACGATAGGCGTCAAAACCTATAGCGCAACGTCATTAACGTTTCGGCAAGAATGGCGTAGCGCGTCAGAGGCTGGTGCCCTCGGGCAGGCCCAGCATGATGTTCATGTTCTGGACCGCGGCGCCCGATGCGCCCTTGCCCAGGTTGTCCAGCACCGCGACGATCGTGGCGCATCCGGTCTCATCGTCGCCATGCACGCTGATGCGCAGTACGTTGCTGCCGTTCAGCGCAGTCGGGTCGATGCGGGCGCCGATCTGGTCGGCGGGCACGACCTGCACGAAGGCCTCGTTCGCGTAATGATCGGCCAGCGCCTGGTGCAGGGCCGCGACGCTGCGGTCGTCATCCAGCTGCAGCTGCAGCTGGACCGCCATGCCTTGGGCAAAGTTCCCGACCGAAGGCGCGAAGACCGGCTGCAGCAGCAGGCCGCCATGGGTCATGATCTCGGGGATGTGCTTGTGGCGCTGGTCCAGGCCATAGATGAAATGCACGGGCGCGGTGCCCGCCTCGAAATCCGCGACCATTGCCTTGCCGCCGCCGGTATAGCCGCTGATGGCGTTGATCGACAGCGCCTCGGTCTCGTCGATCAGGCCGGCGGCGACCAGCGGGGCCACGATGGCGATCGCGCCGGTCGAATAGCAGCCCGGATTGCTGACCAGCCGCGCGGCGGCGATGCGCTCGCGCATTTCGGGGGCCAGTTCGGGAAAGCCGAAGACCCAGTCCGGATCGATCCGGTGCGCGGTCGAGGCGTCGATCAGGCGCACGTCCATGTCGGCCGTCAGGGTCACGGCCTCGCGCGCGGCGGCATCCGGCAGGCACAGGATCGCGACATCGGCCTGCGCAAAGCAGTCGGCGCGGGCCTGCGGGTCCTTGCGCATCGCGGGGTCCAGCTGAACCAGGCGGATGTCGTAGCGTCCCAGCAGGCGGTCGCGGATCTGCAGGCCGGTGGTGCCGGCCTCGCCATCGATGAAGACGCTGTGGGTCATGGGGCAAGCCTTTCGCAGGTGTCGCCCGTGTCTAGCGCAGCGCGGCCTTGGTCACAACGCTGCTTGGCGCTAGATGCTGCACATCTCTGACCGGGTCAGGAACCGCTTCTCGCGACCGTTGTCCAGACTGAACATGCCGCCCCGCCCCGGCACCACGTCGATGATCAGGTCGGTATGGGCCCAGGCCTCGGCCTGGCTGGCCGAGATGTAGAAGGGCGCGCCGCCGATCTCTCCCAGCTGCACGTCGCGTTCGCCCACGCGGAAATCGCCTTGGGGATAGCACATCGGCGACGAACCGTCGCAGCAGCCGCCTGACTGGTGGAACAGGACCGGGCCGTGATCGGCCACGATCTCGGCGATCAGTTCCAGCGCGGCGGGGGTGGCGGTGACGGTGCTCATGTATTCAGCCTCTTCTTGAGGAACCGCAGGACCTGCGTCTCTTCGGGGCGCAGGTCGGTCTGGGTCAGGGTGTCGTCGATCGTGTCGGCCAGCTCCAACCGCAACTCGTCGGCCAGATAGGCGTCGATGATCTGGGGGTGCACATAGCACTGGCGGCAGATGGTGGGCGTGTTGCCAAGCCGCGCGGCAACCGATTCGATGGCGTCGCGCACGTTGCGCTTGGCGGCTGCTTCGCTGTCGGCCTTCTCGTATTCGGCCAATGCCAGGGCGGCCAGGACCGTGCCGGTCCAGGTTCGGAAATCCTTGGCGGTGACCTGCCGCCCGGTGATCTGGCGCAGATAGTCGTTCACCTCGGTCGAGGTGACCTGGCGGCGGGTTCCGTCGTCATCGACATACTGGAACAGGTGCTGGCCGGGGATCTCCTGCACGGCACGGATGATGCGGGCAATGCGGCGGTCGCGCAGGCCTAGGTTCCATTCCTTGCCCGACTTGCCCTTGAACTTGAAGCGGACCTGATTGCCGTCCAGCGTGACATGCCGCATCCGCAGCGTGGTCAGCCCGTGCGACTTGTTCTCGCGCGCATAGCGGGTGTTGCCCACGCGGATCATGGTGTTCTCCAGCAGGAACACGATGGTCGCCAGCACCTTTTCCACCGGCAGGCCGCGGCGCGACATGTCGGCATCGACCTGCGCGCGCAGCTGCGGCAGGCCGCGCGCGAAATCCAGCATGCGGTCATACTTGCTGCTGTCGCGCAGCTCGCGGAATTCGGGGTGATACCGGTACTGCTTGCGGCCCTTGGCGTCGCGTCCGGTCGCCTGGATGTGGCCGCGCGGATCGGGGCAGATCCAGACGTCGACATAGGCGGGCGGAATGGCCAGCGACGCCAGCCGCTTGCGTTCCGCCTTGTCGGTGATGGTGCGCCCGTCCGGTCCCTTGTACGAAAACCCCTTGCCCGACCGCTGGCGCGTGATGCCCGGCATGTCGTCGTTCACATAGGTCAGGCCCGCGCTGATCGCGGCGTCCTCGGGGTCGATGATACTGTCCTTGGGCATGGCGCGCTCCGCAGGTGGCGTGTGGCCCAACGCCGCAGGATCGGTGCGGGTTGCGGGCGACCCGAAGGCCGCCCGCAAGGTCTTAGAAGAAGCCCAGCTTCTTGGGGCTGTAGCTGACCAGCATGTTCTTGGTCTGCTGATAGTGGTCCAGCATCATGCGGTGGTTTTCACGCCCGATGCCCGACTGCTTGTAGCCGCCGAAGGCCGCGTGGGCCGGATAGGCGTGATAGCAGTTGGTCCAGACCCGGCCCGCCTGGATCGCGCGACCGAAGCGGTAGCAGGTGTTCGCATCCCGCGACCACAGGCCCGCGCCCAGACCGTACAGCGTGTCATTGGCGATCGACAGCGCCTCGTCCTGGTCCTTGAAGGTGGTCACGGACACGACCGGGCCGAAGATCTCCTCCTGGAAGACCCGCATCTTGTTGTGGCCCTTGAACACCGTCGGCTTGATGTAGAACCCGCCCGACAGCTCTCCGCCGTGATCCGCGGCCTCGCCGCCGATCAGCACCTCGGCGCCTTCCTTGCGACCAATGTCGAAGTAGGAGAGGATCTTCTCCTTCTGCTCGCTCGAGGCCTGCGCGCCGATCATCGTCGCGCTGTCGCGCGGGTCGCCCTGCACGATGGCCTCGACGCGCTTCAGCGCGCGTTCCATGAACTGATCATAAATCTTCTCGTGGATCAGGGCGCGCGACGGGCAGGTGCAGACCTCGCCCTGGTTCAGCGCGAACATCACGAAACCCTCGATCGCCTTGTCGAAGAAGTCGTCGTCCTCGCGGCAGACATCCTCCATGAAGATGTTGGGCGACTTGCCACCCAGTTCCAGCGTGACCGGGATCAGGTTCTCGGACGCGTACTGCATGATCAGGCGGCCGGTGGTGGTTTCCCCGGTGAAGGCGATCTTGGAGATGCGCGGGTTCGACGCCAGCGGCTTGCCCGCCTCAAGGCCGAAACCGTTGACGATGTTCAGGACGCCCGGCGGCAGGATGTCTGCGATCAGTTCGGCAAAGACCATGATCGTGGCCGGGGTCTGTTCCGCGGGTTTCAGCACCACGCAGTTGCCGGCGGCCAGCGCGGGCGCCAGCTTCCAACAGGCCATCAGCAGCGGAAAGTTCCACGGGATGATCTGGCCCACCACGCCCAGGGGCTCGTGGAAGTGGTACGCGATCGTGTCGTTGTCGATTTCAGAAATGCCGCCCTCCTGCGCGCGCAGGACGCCCGCGAAGTAGCGGAAATGGTCGATGGCCAGCGGCAGGTCGGCGGCCATCGTCTCGCGGATGGGCTTGCCGTTGTCCCAGGTCTCGGCGGTGGCCAGCAGCTCCAGGTTCGCCTCCATCCGGTCGGCGATCTTCAGCAGCGCGTTGGACCGATCGGTGGTCGAGGTGCGGCCCCAAGCCCCCTTGGCCTTGTGCGCCGCGTCCAGCGCGGCCTCGATGTCGTCGGCATTGGACCGGGCGATCTCGCCGATCTCGGCCCCGGTGATGGGCGTGGTGTTGGTGAAGTAGCGGCCCGACTTGGGCGCCGTCCATTCGCCACCGATGAAGTTGTCATAGCGGCGGGCAAAGGGCATCACGCCCACGCCCTTGAATTCGTGCGTCTGGTCGTTCGGCATCGGTTCCTCCTCTTCGGGATGTCAGCCCCCGGATCTCCCGGTCCGGGTATGCGCAAATCGTCGGACAGCGCGTGATTCGTCGCAACCGCCGATCCACGCCGCAGCGCAGAAGCTGTCTCACATGTGAGACAGTCCCCCGTGATTTTCACCAAGCCCAAGGCGCGCCATGCGCCGGTACATCGTCGCCCGCCCGATCCCAAGCGCGCGCGCGGCCGCCGACACGTTGCCCTGCGCCCGGGCCAGGGCGCGCATCACCGCGGCGCGTTCGGCCCGGTCGAACCCGGTCAGGTCGTCCTGGCGGCCCAGCAGGTCGGCCGCCGGGCGCGGGCGGATCGCACCCTCGCGCTCCAGCCCCAGCACGCGGCGGGCGGCGCGGGTGGCGCCGATGGCCAGGTCATCCTTGTCCGGTCTGCGCCACCTGCGCCGAGATCAGCCGGTTGTAGCGTTCGGTCTGGTCCGCCCGCGCCGAACTGACGTCCAGCGCGGCCAGCAGCCGACCGTCCGGTCCCCAGATCGGCGCGTCCATGCATGACATCGCGGTGTTCAGGGTACGGAAATGTTCGTCGCGGTGGATGGTGACCTGCCGGCCCTCGGCCAGGCAGGTGCCGATGCCGTTGGTGCCCTGCGCGGCCTCGGACCAGTCGGCGCCCTGCCACAGGCCCCAGTCGCGGAACTGTTGGGCGTCGGCATCCGATACCCGCTGGTCCAGCACGATGCCATGCGCATCGGTCAGCAGCACGTTGCAGCCCGACAGGCCGACCAGGTTGTACAGCTGGTCCAGCTGCGGTCCGGCGACGTTCAGGAAGGCCTGCATCGCCTGATGGCGGTCGGCCAGTTCGCTGTCGGACAGGCGATCCGGGCGGCGGCGGTCGGCGGGGTCCAGCCCGTGCTTCAGCATGGACCGCCGCCAGGATGCGGCCAGCGCCGAGGTGGCGCTGCGTGACTGCGACTGCGCGGCCACAAGCTCCGCGTGGTTGCGTTCGGTCATGGTCTCCCCCTCAGGATGGGGAAAGTATAGCACGGTTTGCGGGGCGCGATCTGCGACTTTGGTCGCGCCCCCGGGGCTCAGCGTACCGGACCCTCGGGGATGACCATCCCGTCCATCGCCTGCTCCGCACCGCGATCCGAATGTGCGGGCGTGCCGCCCATGCTGCCCGAGGGCGCGGCCATGCGCGGCTGATAGGGCGGCAGACGGTCGGCGCCGTCCCGGTACAGCAGCGACTGTCCCTTGTGGAACAGGTGCAGCGCATGGGGATCGGCGGTCAGCCGGACCCGCTTGCCCTTCAGGTCCGGGTGGATGCCCGGCAGCTTGGCGGTGATCGGCGCGGTCTCGGCCCCGGTGCCGAAGTACAGCAGCGTGACCTCCCCAAGGGCCTCGGTCAGATCGACGGTCCCCTCGAAGACCGGGGTGCCGTCGGTCTCGCGCATGTCCTCGGGGCGCACGCCCAGATTGACGGCCATGCCCTCGTCGCCGGCACGGGTCGGGATGGCGACCTGCGCCTCCAGCCCGCCGTCCAGCGCGACGGTGGTCATCGCGCCCACGGTCTTGACCCGGCCGGGCAGCAGGTTCATCGCCGGGCTGCCGATGAACTGGGCCACGAACTCGGTCATCGGGCGCTCGTACAGCTCCAGCGGCGCGCCGACCTGGGCGATGCCGCCGCCGGCCAGCACCACGATGCGGTCGGCCAGGGTCATCGCCTCGGTCTGGTCATGGGTGACATAGATCATCGTGCGGTCGGGCATCGAGGCTTTCAGCTGTGCGATCTCGATCCGGGTGGCGACGCGCAGGGCGGCGTCCAGGTTCGACAGCGGTTCGTCGAACAGATAGACCTTGGGGTCGCGCACGATGGCCCGCCCGATGGCCACGCGCTGACGCTGGCCGCCCGACAGCGCCTTGGGCAGGCGGTCCAGATAGGGCGTCAGCTGCAGCATCTTGCCGGCGCGGTCGGTCGCGGCCTGGATCTGCTCCTTGGACTGGCCCGCGATCTTCAGCGCGAAGGCCATGTTGTCGCGGACCGTCATGTGCGGGTAAAGCGCATAGGACTGGAACACCATCGCGATGCCGCGCTGGCTGGGCGGGATGTCGTTCATCACCTGCCCGCCGATCTTCAGCTCTCCCCCGGTGATCTGTTCCAAGCCCGCGATCATGCGCAAGAGCGTGGATTTCCCGCAGCCGGACGGCCCGACAAAGACGATGAACTCTCCCGAACGGATGTCCAGGTCGATGTCCCTCAGCACCTGCACGTCGCCATAGGACTTGGCGACGTCCGTCAGTTTCAGATCGGCCATTTGCGGTCTTCCTCCCCTACCCTTCGATGATCTGGACCTGCCACGGCATCAGCCCGCCCGCATCGTCGTCGGACAGGTTGGCGCGGATCAGCAGGGTCTGCTTGTCGTCACGGCGGCGGAAGGACAGCACCGGCCCCTCGGCCTTGATGTCTGTCATGTTTCCGCAGCGCAATGCGCTGTGCTTGCGGCGCAGGCCGACCGCCCAGCGATAATGGTGCAGCATGGACTGGGCGTCGGCCTCTTGGCTGACGACGGTGCGCTGCAGATGCGTGTGCGGCACCGGAAGCCAGGGCTGGCTGGTCGAGAAACCGCCGTTCACGCCCATGTCCCAGACCATCGGCGTCCGGCAACCGTCGCGGCCCTTGAACTCGGGCCAGAACTCTATGCCATAGGGATCGCGCAGATCCTCGAAGCGCAGCTCGGCCTCGGGCAGGCCCAGTTCCTCTCCCTGGTACAGGCAGACCGACCCGCGCAGGCACAACAGCACCGTCGCATAGGCCTTGGCCGCCTGGTCCGGCAGGTTCCAGCGCGTGACGTGGCGCACCACGTCATGGTTCGACATGGCCCAGCAGGGCCAGGCGTTGGGCGCGATGTCGTGCAGCTTGTCGAACACCTCGACCACGCGCGCGGCGGGCAGGTCGTCACCCGACAGGAAGTCGAAGACATAGGACATCTGCACCCGGCCCGGCACGCCGGTATATTCCTCCAGCAGTTCCAGCCCGCGCTCGCTGTCGCCGATCTCGCCCACGACAGCGGCGCCGTAAGGCACCAGCGCCTGGTGGAACCGTTCAAGGAAGGCCAGGTTCTCGGGCTGCGATTTGCTGAAGCGGTGGCTCTGGTGGTTGTAGGGGTTCACGGCGGGGGCCGTGTCCGACTTGCGCAGTTCCGGCGCCAGGGGCGGGTTGTCGCGCAGCTGGGCGTCGTGGAAATAGAAGTTGATCGTGTCCAGCCGGAAGCCGTCGACGCCCTTGTCCAGCCAGAACCGCGCCATCTCGATCAGGGCGTCCTGGACGGCGGGGTTGTGAAAGTTCAGGTCCGGCTGCGACGACAGGAAGTTGTGCAGGAAATACTGTTCGCGCCGCGCATCCCATTGCCACGCGCTGCCGCCGAAGATCGACAGCCAGTTGTTGGGCGGCGTGCCGTCCGGGCGCGGGTCCGACCAGACATACCAGTCCGATTTCGGGTTGTCGCGGCTGGCGCGGCTTTCCTTGAACCAGGGATGCTGGTCCGAGGTATGCGACATCACCAGGTCGATCATGACCTTCAGCCCCAGCTCATGCGCGCTTTGGACCAGCCAGTCGAAATCCTCCATCGTGCCGAAGATCGGGTCGATGCCGCAGTAATCGCTGACGTCGTAGCCGAAATCCTTCATCGGAGAGGTGAAGAACGGAGAGATCCAGACCGCATCGACCCCCAGGGACGCCACATAGGGCAGGCGCTGGGCGATGCCCGCCAGATCGCCCGTGCCGCTGCCGGTCGTGTCCTGAAAGCTGCGCGGGTAGATCTGATAGATGATCCCGCCCTTCCACCAATCCGTCGTCTGTTCAGTCAAGTTCATCCACCTTTCACGGAGCCGGCCAGCAATCCGCGGACCAGATATTTCTGCATGGCAAAGAACACCAGCAGCGGCACCGCTATCGAGATAAAGGCCGAAGTTGCAAGGATCTCCCATTCACCTCCGCGCGATCCCATCAGCTCTCGCAGCAGGCCCGTCATGACCAGCTGTTCGCGCGTGTTGCCCAGGAACACCGTGGCCACCAGCAGGTCGTTCCAGACCCACAGGAACTGGAAGATCGCGAAACTGGCCAGGGCCGGGAAGGACAGCGGCAGGATGATCCGGCGGAAGATCTGGAATTCGGTCGCGCCGTCGACGCGGGCGCTCTCGATGACCTCTCGTGGCAGGCCGACCATGTAATTTCGCAGCAGATAGACCGCCAGCGGCAGGCCGAACCCGGTATGGGCCAGCCAGATGCCCAGGTATCCCTTGCCGATGCCCAGTTCGTTGTGCAGCCGCAGCAATGGGATCAGCGCCACCTGCAGCGGCACGACCAGAAGCCCCACCACGCAGGCCGTCAGCAGGGCCCGGCCCGGAAACTGCATCCAGGCCAGCGCATAGGCCGCAAAGGCCGCGATCAGGATCGGGATGACGGTGGCGGGGATCGTCACCGTCATGGTGTTCATGAAGGCGCGCCCCAGCCCGCCCGCGGTCAGAACCCGGGAATAGTTGTCGGTCGTGAAGGCCGGCGGCGACAGGGTTGTGGTGAAGATCCGTTCACCCCGCCGCATCTCGAAGGGCTGGGCCGAGGTCATGCGATAGCTGCCGTCCTCGGCCACGGTCAGATCGATCCCCGGCTCCAGCTCGACGGTGTCGCCGGGGGCGTTGGCATCGGGCTGACGCGCGCTGGTGCCCCAGGCTGTCAACTCCTGCGTGCCCTCCAGGGCGCTGCCCTGGATCACATAGAGATCGCCCTCCTGCACCTGGTCCTCGGCCGTGCCCGAACGCACGAAACCGGTCTGTACCGACCCCGAGAACGACTGCCACCATCCCGAGGTCGAGATCTGGTCGCGGTCGCGGAACGACGACACGAACAGGCCCAGCGTCGGGATCGTCCACAGCAGCACCAGCAGGAAGGCCGCGATGTTGACCGCCCAGGCCAGCGACGACTTCTGTCCAGCCATCCCCTCCATCAGCGGACCTCCTTGCGTGCGTTGTAGATGTTCCAGACCATGATCGGGGTGACCAGGATCATCAGGACGATGGCGATGGCCGATCCGCGCCCGTAATCGGGCGTGCCGCGGAACATCCAGTCATACATCAGGTTCGCCAGCACCTGCGTGCCCCATTGCCCGTTGGTCATGACGAAGACGATGTCGAAGACCTTCAGCACGACGATGGTGATGGTGGTCCAGACCACCGCGATGGTGCCCATGATCTGCGGCACCTTGATCTTGAAGAACACCTGCAGGGGGGATGCGCCGTCCAGGATGGCGGCCTCGATCGTCTCCTCGGGGATGCCGCGCAGGGCGGCCGACAGGATGACCATCGCGAAGCCAGTCTGGATCCAGACCAGCACGATCATCAGCAGAAGGTTGTTCCACACCGGCAGGGTCAGCCAGATCTGCGGCTCTCCACCCAGCTGGGTCACGATCCAGTTCAGAAGGCCGATCTGCGTCTCGCCCGAGGCGCGGTATTCATAGATGAACTTCCAGATCACGCCCGCGCCGACAAAGCTGATGGCCATGGGCATGAAGATCAGCGACTTGCCGATGTTGCCCCATTTCAGCCGGTCGGTCAGCTGCGCGGCCAGCAGGCCGAACAGCGTGGACAGGGCAGGCACGACCAGCAGCCAGGCCATGTTGTTCAGCATGGATTCCCGGAACTTGCCGTCGTTCACCAGCCAGACATAGTTGTCCAGGCCGACGAACTGCGATCCGTTCGAATTGAACAGCGACCGCCAGAAGCTGTCCAGCACCGGATAGACCAGATAGGTCGTCAGGAACAGGATCGCGGGCCCCAGGAACAGCCAGGGGCGGATCTGGCTCGCCCGCCGGATGTTGTCGCCCGCCTGCGCCCCGCGCGGCGGATAGATGCGGTCCAGCAGCCAGTTCGACCCCCAGAACCAGGCCACGCAGCCAAAGACCCCGATCGCGATCGTGCTGACCGCCAACCACAGCAATTCCATTCCCGGTCTCCCCCCTGGATCATGGGGCGCGGCGGCGTCGCGGCCGCCGCGCCGGTCGTCGTCAGTTCAGCGAAGCCCAGCTGGCCTGGATCTTGTCCGCGACGTCCTGTGCCGAGGCGCCGCCGACGAAATCGATCATCCCGGTCCAGAACGCCCCCGCGCCGATCGCGCCGGGCATCAGGTCCGACCCGTCAAACCGGAAGACCGTCGCGTCCAGCAGGATCTGCCCCATGCGGCGGACGGTCGGATCGTCATAGGCCTCGACATTGGCGCCGGTATAGGGCGTGACGAAGCCCTGCTGCGCCATCCAGATCTCGTGCGCGACGGGGGTCTTCAGGAACTCGACGAAGGCCATCGCGGCGGGGTTGTCCGACAGGACCGCGAACATGGTGCCGCCGCCCAGGACGGGCTGGCCCAGGTCACCCGATGCGGGAGCGGGCATGTAGAAGAAGTCGGCATCCTCGCCCACGACCGTGCCCTCAGGGAAGAAGGTCGTGATGAAGCTGGCCTGACGGTGCAGGTAGCAGGCGGGCGGGCTGTCGAACAGGCCGGCGGGGCTTTCGCGGAAATCGGTCGCGCTGACCGATCCGACGCCGCCCGCGACGAAATCGGGGTTCTTGGCGAACCAACCGAACTCGTCGATCGCGGCCACGACCTTGGGGTCGTTGAACGGCATCGCGTTGGTCGTCCAGGCGTCGTAATCCTCGGGCGTGGCGGTGCGCAGCATCAGGTCCTCGACCCAGTCGGTCGCGGGCCAGCCGGTGGCGCCGCCCGATCCCAGGCCGATGCACCAGGGGGTCTCTCCCTCCTCGGCGATCTGCTCGGTCAAGGCCTTCAGGTCCTCGTAGGTCTCGGGGATCTCATAGCCGGCATCCTCGAAGTTCTCGGGGACGTACCAGACCAGCGACTTGACGTCGGCCTTGTAGGGGAAGGCGTACAGCGCCTCGGTCCCGTCGGGGCCCGCATAGGTGCCAAGCGCCGCCCAGCTTTCGCCCGCGGCATAGTTGTCGGTCAGCCATTGCGCCGTCTCCTCGCCCAGAGGGCGCAGGAAGCCCTTTTCGGCCAGGTCCGAGGCCAGGCCCGGCTGCGGAAAGACCGCGACATCGGGGGGCGATCCGGCCTCGCTGTCGATGACGATCTGCTGCTCGAAGCTGTCGGAACCGGAATAGTTCGCCTGCGCGCCGGTCGCCTCGTTGAAATAGGCGATGACCGATTGGAACAGCTCCTGGTCGCCGCCCAGCCAGGGGCCCAGGATGTTGAAGCTCTGCCCCTCAAGGTCGGAATGCGCGGCCTTGAACTCGTCCAGGCTGGCCCAGTTGATGCGGTCGTCGCTGCCCGGTTCGATCACCAGCTGCGCCTGCGCGCTGCCCGCGGTCAGCGCGATGATCGCGGCGGTCGTGTACAATGCGGTTTTCAAGTCTTCCTCCCTGAAAGTCCCCGGACCTGTTTCGCCCGGCTGTTAACGCGAACATTTGCCAGTTCTGGCGAACCTGTCAAACGCTTCTCATTCCCATTCCAGTTCCTTGTAGGCCGCGGTTGCGTTCCGCGCCACCGTCTCTGGATAGGAATTCCATGAATTCTGCATCGGCTGCAATGCATTGGCGATGGCGGGCACGGCCTGCGACAGCGGCAACCCGTCCTGAATGGCCCGGCGCGTCGCGGTCGCAAGCGCTTTCAATAATGCGGTCTGGGGTGCCGATGCGTCGGCCCATGATTCGCTGGCCGGCCCATGTCCCGGCACGATCAAGCCTGCGCCGCGCGCCGGGTCGCTGTCCAGCCATTCCAGCCATCCCAGCAGCGATCCGTCCACCACCGGCGTCAGGTCCCGGAACAGCAGATCGCCGGTGAACAGCGTGTTCGTCCTGCGGTCCAGCACGGTCAGGTCGCTGTCGGTATGGGCCGCGGGCCATGCCCGCAGCAGCAGGGACCGATCGCCCAGATCGATCTGGCGGCGGTCATCGACCAGGTCGTCGGGCATGACCACCTGCGTGCCGATCCAGTCCGGGGCCGGGTAAAGACCAACCAGCGCGTCAAGATACCCCGCCGCCCGCGCCTGAAGCGCCTGCGGCAGGGCGTGATGCGCGGTGATGCGGGCCCCGGCCTCGGACAGCACCTGCGCGCCCAGCACGTGGTCTGGATGCATGTGGGTCAGGATCAGGTGCCGCACCGGAAGGTCGGTGATCCTCCGGATCGCCACATAGAGGTCCTGCGCCTGCGCCCGCGACACCCCCGCATCGATCACCGCAACCGCATCGCGGCCGATGATCACCCCCAGGTTGGCGATGCGCCCGTCCGGGGTCTCCTCCATCTGGTGAGAATCGCCGAAATGGACATGAACGCCCGGCGCGACCTGCTGCAGATCCAGCGCCGGAAGATCGGCATTGGCGCGGCATTCCGGCGCACTGCCGGTCAGATCGGGCCGCGCGGCCAGCCACGCATCCGCGACCTGCGCGGCCTGCGTCCGACACCCCTGGGCCGTCGCCGAATCGCCCTGGGGCAGCAGAACCTGGCCACATTGATCGGCGGCCATCGCCAGACAGACGCCCAGAACCAGGTGAAACATCGTCCTTCCGTCCCCTTTTGCGGCCCGTCTTCACGAAATGGTCACGACCTTGCGACCTTTGTCGTGTTGATTCATCCTGTCTCTATACTAGATTTGAATCCAGTCGCCTTCTGTAGCGGCGCCACCGGCATGTAGGAGGAGCACAACATGGCCTGGACCAAACCTATCCTGACCGAGATCGCTTGCGGCATGGAAATCAACATGTACGCACCCGCCGAGGACGAGCCCGTCCTGTTCTGAGCCTGTACCGCAGGCAAGAATGCGGCCCCGTCCGAACTCGTTCGGGCGGGGCTTTCTTATCGTAAGGCACGACACCCGATGCGGATCATCATCCTTGGGGCGGCGGCGGGCGGTGGCCTGCCGCAATGGAACTGCGGCTGCGGCAATTGCGACGCGGCCCGCGCTGGACGTATTCCGTCGATGACCCAAAGCTCGATTGCGGTCAGTGCCGATGGGCGCGACTGGGCGATCCTGAACGCATCGCCCGACATCCGGGCGCAACTGGCAGCGACGCCCGCGCTGCATCCGTCCGGCCCGCGGACCATGCCGCTGCGGTCGGTCCTGGTCACGAATGGCGACATCGATCACGTGGCCGGGCTGCTGACGCTGCGCGAAAGCCAGCCCTTCGATCTGTTCGCGACGCAGGCGATCCATGATGCGCTGGCGGCGAACCCGATGATGGCTGCGGTGAACCCCGATTTTGTCCCACGCCGGACCGTCGCGCTGGACCAGACGATTTCGCTGACCCCTGGCCTGACCGCGACGCTGTTCGCCGTGCCGGGCAAGGTGCCACTGTATCAGGAGGGCGCCACGGTCGAGACGGGCCTGATCGGAGAGACCACCGTGGGCGTCGAGCTGCGCAGCGCGGACCGGCGCGCGTTCTACATCCCCGGATGCGCGGACATGCCCGACTGGCTGCGCGACCGCGTCGCGGGGGCGGATGCGCTGTTCTTCGACGGCACCCTTTGGGACGACGACGAGATGATCCGCATGGGCTTGGGCCGCAAGTCCGGCCGCCGCATGGGGCACATGGCGGTGACCGACACGATCCCCGCCCTGGCTGACACGCCGATTGGCCGGCGCATCTTCGTGCACATGAACAATTCGAACCCGCTGACCGACCCGGACAGCCCGCAGGCGGCCGAGGCCGCGGCACAGGGCTGGCAGGTCGCCCGCGACGGAATGGAGATAACGCTGKGAAGGACGTCCAAGCCACCGCCCAGTCCCATGAGGATTTCGAGGCCCGCCTGCGCGCCATCGGCGCGGCGCGCTATCACGACCGTCACCCGTTCCACGCCCGGCTGCATGGCGGCCAGTGCACCCCGGACGAGGTGCGGGCCTGGGTCATCAACCGCTGGATGTACCAGTCGCGCATCCCCATGAAGGACGCGGCCTTCATGAGCCGGGTCGAGGATCCCGACCTGCGCCGCGCCTGGCGCAAGCGGATCGAGGATCACGACGGCGGTCAGAGCGAGGGCGGCGGCATCCGCCGCTGGCTGGCTTTGGCGCAGGCGGTGGGGCTGGACCCGGACTATGTCGCATCGGGCGTGGGCATCATGCCGGCGACACGGTTCGCGGTCGAGGCCTATGTCCGCTTCGTGCGCGACATGCCGCTGCTGGACGCGGTGGCGGCCAGCCTGACCGAACTGTTCGCGCCCCGCATCCATGCGCAGCGGATCGAGGGTCTGCTGCAGCATTACGATTTCGCCGATGACAGCAGCCTGTCCTATTTCAAGAAACGCCTGACCGAGGCGCCCGAGGACGTCAAGTTCGGCCTGGACTATGTCCTGACCCATGCCGACACGCTGGAGAAGCAGGACGCCGCCGCCGCCGCGCTGACCTTCAAGACCGACGTGCTGTGGGCCCAACTGGACGCGCTGTGGCACGGGTATGTCGAGGGGCGCACGCCCCCCGGGGCGTGGCGGCCCGGAGAGGGGATGCGCGCATGACCGCATTGATCGGACCCGACGACATCCCCTATCTGCCGCGCGGCGTGCGGCTGCAGGGCGACCGCGTGCGCGGCATCCGCGTGCTGCAGGCCCCGGAACGCGCGATGCAGCTGGACCAGATCGGAGAGGCGATCCTGTCCGAACTGGACGGCGCCCGCAGCGTGGACCGGATCGTGCGCGATCTGGCCGCGCGCTATGACGCGCCGGTGGACCAGATCGGCGGCGACGTGCGCGATTTCCTGACCGGGCTGATCGAACGGCGCATGGTCTTTGTCAGGGACAGCGCATGAAGGACCAGCAGCACCAGCCCCGCGACCTGGACGGCAACCCCGTCACCCCTGGCCTGCCCATGGCGATGCTGGCCGAGGTCACGCACCGCTGCCCGCTGGCCTGTCCCTATTGCTCGAACCCCGTCGATCTGGTCCGAGCGTCGCGCGAGATAGGCGCCGACGACTGGGGCCGGGTGTTCCGCCAGGCTGCCGATCTGGGCGTGCTGCAGGTCCACATCTCGGGCGGTGAACCCGGTGCGCGGCGCGATCTGGCGCAGATCGTGGGCCATGCGCGCGACGCGGGGCTGTACGTGAACCTGATCACCTCTGGCATCGGCATCACCCGTGACCGGCTGATCGAACTGGACCGCGCGGGCGTCGATCATGTCCAGCTGTCGCTGCAGGGCATCCGCCCCGACATGGCCGACCGGATCAGCGGCCATCCGGGGTCCTGGGACAAGAAGATGGCCTTCAGCGACTGGGTCACCGAGATCGGCTTTCCGCTGACCATCAATGCCGTCGTCCACCGCCAGAACATGGACCGCCTGCCCGACATGATCGATCTGGCCGAACGTCTTGGCGCCCGGCGGATCGAGGTGGCGACCGTCCAGTTCCACGGATGGGCCGACCGCAACCGCGGCGCGCTGATGCCCACGCGCGAACAGGCCGAATTCGCGCGACAGGGGGTCAACGCCGCCCGCGTCCGGCTGCGCGGACGGATGGTCATCGATTACGTCCCCGCCGATCACCATGCGGTCTATCCCAAGGCCTGCATGGGGGGCTGGGGCTCGACCGGGCTGAACGTCGGCCCTGATGGGACCGTGCTGCCCTGTCATGCCGCCCAGACCATCGACTGGATGCGCTTCGAGAACGTGCAGGAGCGGTCGCTGTCCGACATCTGGCACCTGTCCGACAGCTTCAACGCCTTCCGGGGCACGGCGTGGATGCCGGAACCCTGCCGCGGCTGCGACCGCAAGTCGGTCGATTTCGGCGGCTGCCGCTGCCAGGCGATGGCGCTGGCCGGCGACGCGCGGGCCACGGACCCGGTCTGTTCGAAATCTCCGCTGCATGCAGGGGTCGTGGCACGCGCCGAGGAGGACGCCGCCGCCACGACCACCGAATTCGTCTATCGGAGGATGTCCAAGGGAGGATGAGGCAATGAGACTGTGGCTGACCCTGACGGCGGCGCTGCTGGCCGCGCCCGCGATGGCGCAGGACAACGCGCTGCAACCATCGCCCACCTGGGAGGATCTGCGCGGGGCGGTGATGGATTTGGACAGCGATCCGCCGCAGGACGCGACGGTGCTGGACCTGGACGCACCGACCCGCGCCCATGACGCTGCCATCGTGCCCATCCGGCTGACGCAGGCGGCCGACGCCCCCGCCATCGACGCCCTGACCCTGGTCATTGACGAGAACCCTGCACCCGTCGCCGCCGAATACGCCTTTGGTCCCGCGCTGATGCCCCTGGATTTCGAGGTGCGCGTCCGGGTCGACAGCTATTCCGACGTCCGCGCCATCGCGACCCAGGCCGACGGCACGCAGGTCATGGCCGGGCGCTTCGTCAAGGCCGCGGGCGGCTGTTCGGCGCCGGCAGGCAAGGACATGGCCGCGACCAAGGCGACCATGGGCCAGATGCGCTGGCGCAGCGAGGTTCAGGACGGAGAGGAAATCGGCACGCTGATGATCCGGCATCCGAACTTTTCGGGCCTTCAGCGCGACCAAGTGACGCTGCTGAACATCCCGGCCCATTTCATCGACCGCCTGGACGTGCGCCAGGGTGACGCACTGCTGTTCTCGATGGCGGCGGGGATCTCGGTCAGCGAGGATCCGGTGTTCCGCTTTCGCTATCAACCGGATGGCCAGCCGATCAACATCCGGGTCGAGGATACGGACGGCAATGTCTGGACCGAAAGCTTTCCGCCGGGCGAACGAACGGTCAACAAAAGCTAGATCGCCATCCGACTTTCGTCGCAGCATGGCGCTTGCTTTATGTGCACCCTGCCCTAGACTGCGGTCACGGCGGCACCCTTGAGGAGGGGTTGCAGCCGGCAGAACCCAGGGAGGAATGCCATGACAGCAGCCGCCATGCAGGCGCGTCCCGTGCCGTCAGCGCGACCCACCGCCGACCAGGTCCGCGAGATCCTGATCGTCGACGACCACCCGCTGATGTGCGATGCGCTGGCACTGACGCTGAAGATCAGCTTTGGCCTGAAGAATGTCCGCACTGCGCGCAGCCTTGGCGCCGCGGTGGAACAGATCCGCGTGCAGGGTGCGCCCGACGCCGTGATCCTTGACTTGAACCTGCCCGACGCGCGCGGCGCCGAGGGCATCGTGACCCTGCGCCGCCAGCTTCCGGGCGTGCCGATCACCATGATCTCGGCCGATCTGGAGGGGGCGATGATCTCGACCGCGATGGCGGCCGGGGCACAGGGCTATATCAGCAAGTCGCTGTCGCGCGAGGCGCTGGTCGACAGCCTGCGCCGCATGTGGGAGGGCGAGCACGTCACCCCCGAGGGATACCAACCCGATCAGGACAGCGCGGACGACGACGCGAAGGCCGAACTGGCGCGGCGCTTTTCGTCGCTGACGCCGCAGCAGATGAAGATCCTGCGGCTGATCTGCAAGGGCAAGGCCAACAAGGAGATCAGCTACGAGCTGTCGATCGCCGAGGCCACGGTCAAGACCCACATCACGGCGATCATGTCCAAGATCAACGCCCGCCGCCGCACGCAGGCCGTGCTGCTGGCAAACTCGATCCGGCTGTTCGAGGCCGGCTGATGAACACCGACCCGGCTGCGATGGAGGGCGCATCCGGGCCGGTCGCTGTGCAGGCCGACCGCGGCGGGACCGACATGGTCCCGACCCTGCTGGACGGCCTGCGCGGCACCAATCCCGCCTTGGTCCTGCTGTTCGGCGCGCAGGCGGACGACCTGGCCGCGCTGCAGTCCGGGCTCGCACCCCACCTGCCGCCCGATTGCGTGATCGCCGGATGCTCGTCCGCCGGAGAGATCGGGCCGCAGGGCTATGCCAGCGACAGCGTGGTGGCGATCGGGTTTCCCGCGCGCCATTTCCGCGCGGCGTCCTTGCTGCTGCCGGACCTTGCCGCGCTGCCGGTGTCGGAATGGATGGCGCAGCTGCGCCAGATGGCGCGCGATTTCGGCCCCGACCCGGCGCGGCACCTGTTCGGCCTTCTGCTGACCGATGGCCTGGCCGGACAGGAGGACGCGCTGGTCGCCACGCTGGACGCGGCCCTGCCCTCGGTCCCGGTGCTGGGGGGGTCGGCTGGCGACGGTCTGGATTTCCGCCGCACCTCGCTCCTTGCGCAGGGCGCCGTGCGGTCGGGCGTCGCGGTCTTCCTGCTGGTCGAGACCGACCTGACCATCCGCGAGGTCACGTTCGCCCATTTCAGCCCCACCCCCACCCGCGCGGTGGTCACCGCCGCCATTCCCGAAAAACGCCGCATCCTGGAGCTGAACGCCGAACCCGCGGCCCAGGAATATGCCCGCCTGACCGGGTTGCGCCGAGCCGACCTGACGCCCAGCGAATTTGCCCGCCACCCCCTGCTGCTGCGCATGGGCGGGCGCCATCACGTGCGCGCCATCAGCGCCATCACAGACGACGACGGCCTGTCGCTAATGTCGTCCATCGACACCGGCACAGTCCTGACCCTCGGCCGGTCCGAGGATCTGATCCAGGGGTTTTCCGACCTGCTGGAGGCGCTGCCCACGCCGCCGCTGATGGTACTGGCCTTCGACTGCATCCTGCGCCGGCTGGCGCTGGAACGCGCGGGGCTGACCGACCGCATGTCGGACCTGTACCGCCGTCACCGCGTCGCGGGGTTCAACACCTATGGCGAACAGCACAGCGGCATGCATGTGAACCAGACATTCGTGGGCCTGGCCTTCATGAGGTCCGATGATGTTGCGTGACGACGATCCGCCCGACCGGCAGATCGCCAAGCTGACCCGTATCAACGCCGTCCTGATCGACCGGATCGACCGGCTGGAAGAATCGCGCGGGTCCGCATGGTCGATGTTCCAGGCCGCCGTCGCGCTGGAGCAGGAGGTGCTGGCCCGCACGCGTGACCTGGAACGCGCGATGGCCGACCTGTCGCAAAGAAACCGCGAACTGGCCGTAGCTCGCGCCCTGGCCGAGGAGGCGAACCGGTCCAAGACCCGTTTCCTGCGCGCGGCCAGCCACGACCTGCTGCAGCCCCTGTCGGCGGCGCGCCTGTTCCTGTCGGCGCTGACCGACACGCCGATGGACCCGCACCAGACCGAACTGACCGACCGGCTTGGCAGCGCCTTCGAATCGGTCGAACAGCTGATGCATGCGGTGCTGGACATCTCGCGGCTGGACAGCCAGCGGATCGAGTTCAACCGGCAGCCCGTGCCGCTGGACGACCTGTTCCGCAGGCTGGCCGCCGAATTCGCGCCCGTGGCGCAGGCCAAGGGGTTGCGACTGCGGTTCATGCCCACGACCGCGGTCGTGGACAGCGACCCGATCTTCCTGCGCCGCATCGCGCAGAACCTGGTGTCGAACGCGATCAAGTACACCCATCGCGGCGGCGTCGCGGTGGGTGCGCGGCGCAAGGGGGCGATGTGCTGGCTGTCGGTCTATGACACCGGGATGGGCATTCCCGCCGTGGACCGCAACCGCATCTTCGACGAATTCCAGCGCCTGACCCATGACAGCGCGACGCCCGGCATGGGGCTGGGCCTGTCCATCGTGCGCCGGGCCTGCGCCAAGCTGGGCCATCCGATCAGCCTGTCGTCCGAGGCGATGCGCGGCACGGTGTTCCGCGTCGGCCTGCCCCTGGTGCAGGCGCTGTCGGACACACCGCGCCTTGCCGTCGCGCCGCTGCCCGCGCTGCGCGGCCGCGTGGCCCTGGTGGTCGAGAACGACCCCGAGATGCGCCGCGCCTATCAGGTGATCCTGCGCGACCGGCTTGGCATGGTGCCCCGCATCGCCGGCGACACGGCCGAGGCGCTGGCCACGATGGGGGACGAACCCCCCGACGTGATCCTGGCCGATTACCACCTGGAGAACGGCGACACCGGGTTTGCCGCGATCGAGGCGCTGCGCGCCGCATCCGACCGGCCCGTGCCCGCGGTGATGGTGACGGCGCATCGCGATCCGGCGATTTCGCGGCGCTGCGCCGCCATGGGCATCCACCTGCTGGAAAAGCCCGTCAGTCCGCCAGACCTGGCCGAGATTCTGGGGCGTCTTCTGGCCTAAGACCAAGGGGGGATGCGGCCGCCGCCGGGGCTTGCGCCGCCGCCCGTCCCGCGCCCATCATGCCCCAACGTTTGGGAGGACGACCATGACCCGCGCCTTTGCACTTGCCCTGATGCTGGGGCTTGCCCCCCTGCCCCTGATCGCGGCCGAGGCCGGCGACGCGGTCTTTGCCGAACGGGGCCCTTGGGATCTGGGCGACAGGACGCTGGAATGGCAGATGACCGTCACGGGCCCGATGGCCGAGGGGTTCCGCCCAACCGAGGACGGCCGCATCACCCTGTCCCAGGACATCGACCCCAGCGATCAGCAGCCGATCCTGGAACTGACCCAGAAGGCCGGGCCGATCGACCGCACGATCGGGCCGTTCCCGATCTCTTCGGGTGATCCGGTCCTGACCTTCTTTCTGGAACAGACGACCCGCGACATGGCCGCGCTGACCGGAGGCAGCCCTTTCTATATCCGCAACCGCATGAAGGAGGCGCTGTTCCGGGGCGGAGAGGTCACGACCACCGACGGCGGCATCACGGCCAGCTTTCAGCCCTTCATCGCGGACAAGAATGCAGAACGCATGCACGGCTTCCAGACTCTGACGTTGACCTTCGTGATGGCTGCGCCGGACGAGCCCATCCGCGAGCTGCGCGCCGAAACCGATGCCGCGGCGGGTTATCGCAACAAACTGGTGCTGCAATGATCCGCGCGGGCGCCTGTGCACTGGCGCTGGCCCTGACGGCGGCCCCGGCATCGGCGCAGGCAGTGAACGATTATCCGACCAATGCGCGGGTCGAATACGCCTTTGCCTGCATGGCGACCAACGGGCAGACGCGCGACATGCTGGACCGCTGTTCCTGCGCGATCGACCGCATCGCCGAGGTGCTGCCCTATGCCGATTACGTCGGCGCGGAAACCATCCTGCGGATGCGCCAGACCACCGGAGAGCGGTCCGGCATGTTCCGCGGCATGGCCGCCCTGACCGAGACCGTGGCCACCCTGCGCCGCGCCGAGGCCGAGGCCGAGATCATCTGTTTCTGACCGCCGCGCTCTACAGCGACAGGCCGATCCCCGCGCCCGCCGCCAGCGCCAGGATCGCGACCAGCAGCAGCGTCCCGGAACTGCGCGGCTGGATCAGGGTCAGGCGCGCCTCCTCGGGGTGGGCGCGTTCCCATAGGGCCTGCTCGATCATCCGTGGCAGCAGCGGGCCGTACCGGCCCACGGTCTGCGCGATATGGGTCAGGTCGCTGATCGCGGCCTTGGGGCCGACGCTGGCCTTGATGTAATCGGACACCACCGGCTTGGCCGCGTCCCAGATGTTCAGCTGCGGGTCCAGCGACCGGGCCACGCCCTCGACGACGACCATGGTGCGTTGCAGCAGGATCAGCTCTGTCCGCGTGGGCATGCCGAAGCGTTCCGTCACCTCGAACAGATAGGACAGCAGGTTGCCCATGCTGATGCGGCTGGCATCGGCACCGAAGATCGGCTCGCCCACGGCACGCAGGGCGCGGGCAAAGGCGGCCTCGTCGCGGTCGCGGGGGACGTATCCGGCCTCGAAATGCACGCGCGCGACCAAGCGGTAATCGCGCTGGATGAACCCGTACAGGATCTGGGCATAGACCCGGCGGGTGTATTCGTCGATCTCTCCCATGATGCCGAAGTCATAGGCGATGATGTCGCCGTTCGCCGCCACCTTGAGGTTGCCGTGATGCATGTCGGCATGGAAGAACCCGTCGCGCAGCGCATGCGACAGGAACAGCTGGATCACCCGGCGCGCCAGTTCGGTCGTGTCGTGACCTGCGGCGATCAGCGCGTCGCGGTCGCCCATCGGCAGCCCCTCGGCCCAGTCGGCGGTCAGCACGCGACGCGACGACAGCGCCCAATGCGGCATGGGGATCTGAAAGCCCGCGTCCCGCGCCGTGTTTTCCGCGAATTCCGACGCGGCCGCAGCCTCAAGGCGCAGGTCCTGTTCGCCGGTGACCGTCTGTTCGAAGTGGCGCACCACGTCGCGCGGCCGCAGGCGGCGGGTGCCGGGGGACAGAAGCTGGATCAGGCGGGCGCCGAAATGGAACGCGTCGATGTCGCGCTTGAACGCGGCCCCGATGCCGGGGCGCACGACCTTGACCGCGACCTCGCGCCCCGTCTCGCGGACGCGGGCGCGGTGGACCTGTGCGATCGAGGCGGCGGCGACGGGTTCGGAAAATTCGCTGAACAGCTGGTCGACCGGGGCGCGCAGCTCGGCCTCGATGGCCTTCTTGGCCAGGTCGGTGGGAAAGGGCGGCAGGCGGTCCTGCAGCATGCGCAGCTGCCCGGCCATTTCCGGGCCCACGACATCGGCGCGCGTCGACAGGATCTGCCCGAACTTGATGTAGGCCGGCCCCAGCGCGGTGATCGCCCGGGTGATGGGCGGCAGGGTCGGATCGCCCTTGTAGCCCAGCCAGCGGAAGGGCCAGCCCATGACCCGCGCGGCCAGGCGCAGGCGGATCGGCGCATCGACCGCGTCCAGGACGGCGGCCATCGCACCCGTCCGTTCGAAGGTCGCACCTGTCCTGATCAGACGCAAGATGTTGTGGGGACCGCGCATATGCCTACAATTTCCAGCCGGAATGCAGGGCGGCGATGCCCATCGACAGATTGCGCCACTGCACCCTGTCAAAGCCCGCGTCACGGATCAGGGCGGCAAAGCTGTCCTGATCGGGAAACTTGCGGATCGATTCGACCAGGTATTGATAGCTGTCGCGATCACCCGTCACTACTTGCCCCATCGCCGGGATCACGTTGAAGCTGTAGCGGTCATAGGCCCATTGCATCGCCGGCACCGGGATCTGGCTGAACTCAAGCACCATCAGCCGGCCGCCGGGCTTCAGCACGCGGTACGCCTCGGCCAGCGCATCGGGAATACGCGTCACGTTGCGGATGCCAAAGCTGATCGTGTAGCGGTCGAAGCTGTTGTCGGCAAAGGGCAGCGCCATCGCGTCGCCCGTGACCCAGGCCAGCCGGTCCGCCTTGTCGACGGCATCGGCGCGCTTGCGCCCCTCGACCAGCATGGATTCGGTCATGTCGCAGACGGTGACCCGCGCGCCCGGCGCCCGGTCCAGGAACCGGAACGCCACGTCGCCCGTGCCGCCCGCCACGTCCAGCAGGTGCTGTCCGTCGCGCGGCGCCAGCCAGTCCATCATCGCGGTCTTCCAGACGCGGTGGATGCCCACGCTCATTAGGTCGTTCATCACGTCGTATTTCGACGCGACCGAGGAGAAGACCTGATGGACCATGCCGGCCTTCTGATCCTCGTCCACGGTCTGAAAGCCGAAATGGGTCTGCCTGTTGTCCGTCATGCGCTTGCCGTTTGCCTGTTCCATTGCCAGATAGGTCCGGCGTGCCGCGCGCACAATGCGACGAAAGGAACCCGATTGCCAGAACTGCCGGAAGTCGAGACCGTTCGCCGCGGCCTGCTGCCCCATCTGGAAGGCGCGCGCATCGCCCGCGCCCAGATCAACCGCCCGGACCTGCGCTGGCCCCTGCCGGTGGACCTGATGCAGGTGCTGACGGGCGCCACCGTCACCGCGCTGCGGCGGCGGTCGAAATACCTGCTGGCCGACCTGGAAGGGCGCGGCACGGTCCTGTGGCACCTAGGCATGTCCGGCCGCATGCTGGTCGAAGGTGCGGGCCTGGCGGGGTTCCACCGCGATCCGGGCATCCATGCGCGCCACGACCATGTCGTGCTGATCACGGATGCGGGCACGACCGTCACCTTCAACGACGCGCGACGGTTCGGCATGGTCGACCTGATCCGCGAGGGCGCGTCCCATCCCCTGCTGGACCATCTGGGCCCGGAACCCTTCGACCCGGTCTTCACGCCCGCCTATCTGCAGGCTGCCTTTGCCGGTCGGCGGCTGCCAGTGAAACAAGCGCTGCTGGATCAGCGCATCGTCGCGGGCCTGGGCAACATCTATGTCAGCGAATCGCTGTGGCGCGCAGGCATCGATCCGCGCCGGGCGGCGGGACGGATCGGGGCCGCACGCATCGCGGCGCTGGTGGGCCATGTCCGCGACGTGCTGACCGACGCGATCGCCGCGGGCGGTTCCAGCCTGCGCGATCACCGGCAGGCCAGCGGAGAGCTGGGCTATTTCCAGCACAGCTTCCGCGTCTATGACCGGGCGGGCCAGCCCTGCCTGCGGGACGGATGCGGCGGCACCATCGCGCGGATCGTGCAATCGGGGCGGTCGTCCTTCTACTGTCCCGCCTGCCAGAGGTGAACGATTGGACGACTGCGCGGGCCTCTGCTAGGACGGGGGCCACGCAATCTGCCAACGAGGTCCAAGCCTATGGCTTATGAAACCATCATCGTGGAGATCGAGGACGAGGTCGCCCTGATCCGGCTGAACCGCCCCGAGGCGCTGAACGCGCTGAACGCCACGCTTCTGGACGAGCTGTCGGCCGCGCTGTCGGATGCCGACCGCAACGACAAGGTCCGCTGCATCGTCCTGACCGGCAGCGAAAAAGCCTTTGCCGCCGGCGCCGACATCAAGGAGATGTCGACCAAGACTTTCGTCGAGGTCTACGAATCCGACCTGTTCGGCGCCCAGATCGAGGCGATCACCCGGGTCCGCAAGCCCATCATCGCCGCCGTCAGCGGATACGCCCTGGGCGGCGGATGCGAACTGGCGATGGTCTGCGACTTCATCATCTGCGCCGAGAACGCCAAGTTCGGCCAGCCCGAGATCAACCTGGGCGTCGTCGCGGGCATCGGCGGCACGCAGCGCCTGACGCGGTTCGTGGGCAAGTCCAAGGCCATGGACATGAACCTGACCGGCCGCTTCATGGACGCCGCAGAGGCCGAGCGGTCCGGTCTGGTCAGCCGCGTCGTGCCCACCCCCAAGCTGATTCCCGAGGCGATGGCCGCCGCGCGCAAGATCGCCGAAAAGTCCCAGATCGCCACCAAGACCGTCAAGGAGGCCGTGAACCGCGCCTATGAGACGACGCTGCGCGAGGGTCTGCTGTTCGAGCGCCGGTCCTTCCATGCGCTGTTCGCGACCGAGGACCAGAAGGAGGGCATGGCCGCCTTCCTGGAAAAGCGCGAGGCGCAGTTCCGCGACAGATAAGGGTTTTCTTTTCGGCAAGGCTGGCCTATACGCCCCGACTTACATGCGTGTGGGCCCGCTTTGGCAAGAATCATGTCCGTCCCGAACGGGGACGGCGCCATGGGGCTTTTGCACGTTCGAAATTTAGACATGCAACTGACCCGATAGGAAGACACCCATGGCTAACACGCCCCAGTCCAAGAAACGCGCCCGCCAGATCGAACGTCGCACCGACGTCAACAAGGCCCGCCGTTCGCGCATCCGCACCTATATCCGCAAGGTCGAAGAGGCCATCGCCTCGGGCAATGCCGATGCGGCCGCGCTGGCGCTGAAGACCGCGCAGCCCGAACTGATGCGCGGCGTGACCAAGGGCGTCGTGCACAAGAACACCGCGTCGCGCAAGATCTCGCGCCTGGCGGCCCGCGTGAAGGCGCTGTCGGCCAACTGATCCACAGGCCTGACGGGGCCCTGAGACACGCGTTCCACGCCCTTCGGGGCACCGGAATACAGCATCGGGTGCAGGCGAAAGCCCTGCGCCCGATTTGCGTTTCTGCACCTGCGACATTTTGAAAAATCGAACGAATTCAAGCAATTCAGAAAATTGTTAATCGAGTCAAAGGCATCGCAGATTCGCTTGGACCAAGTTGCTGTCAAGCGCAGAGTTCGGTTGCAGCTATCCACAAGCTGGGGCTAGTTTCCTCCTTGCGATTCACGTCGCTTGGGGACGGGCCGGGCCCTGTGGACAGATCTTCGGATCCGTCCGGGACGACGGCCGGGCCGCGAAGAACACCTCTTCCGCCTTCGGGTTCCCGACATCCGGCTGCCACCGGGTGTCCGGGGACCTGTGTCCAGGACCGAAAACGGGCTGATGCCCCTTGATCGACCGCGTTCGCGGTCGCGGGGGCAGCGTTTTTGCGTGCCACCCGGATGACGTGAATTCTGTCCCGTCGGATCAACCGGCGGGGATTGGGGACAGATGGGAAACGGGACGATGATGGACAAGATCTGGGGTCAGGCATGCGCCGAGCTGGAACAGAGCGTGGGGCCGAACAATTACAACCACTGGATCAAGCCGCTGCGCCTGATGGCGATCGACGACGGGGCCGCGCGATTCGTCAGCCCGACGCGCTTCATTTCTGACTGGGTCGGGCGTCACTTTGCCAAGGACATTATGCGGTGCTGACCCGCCATGGCGCCCCGGTCGAGCGTCTGCGCTTTGACGTGGGCAGCGCCGCGGCGCGCCCCTCGGCCCAAGCCGCCGCCCCCGCGGGCCAGCCGGCCGAGGCGCCGACCACCCGCGCCGCCCGCACCGATCTGGGCGCGCCGCTGGACAGCCGCTTCACCTTCGGGAACTTCATCGTCGGCAAGCCGAACGAGCTGGCCCATGCCGCCGCCCGCCGCGTGGCCGAGGGGGGCCCCGTGGGTTTCAACCCGCTGTTCCTCTATGGCGGCGTGGGCCTGGGCAAGACGCACCTCATGCACGCGATCGCGCATGACTATCAGGCGCGCCACCCGTCGGCGCAGGTCCTGTACCTGTCGGCCGAACAGTTCATGTACCGCTTCGTGCAGGCGCTGCGCGAAAGCTCGATCATGGACTTCAAGAGCATGTTCCGGAACGTGAACATGCTGATGGTCGACGACGTGCAGTTCATCGCCGGCAAGGACAGCACCCAGGAGGAGTTCTTCCACACCTTCAACGCGCTGGTCGATCAGGGCAAGCAGATCGTCATTTCCGCCGACCGCGCCCCGGCCGAGATCAAGGGCCTTGAGGAGCGCATCAAGTCGCGCCTGTCCTGCGGGCTGATCGTGGACCTGCACCCGACCACCTACGAGCTGCGCCTAGGCATCCTGCAGTCCAAGACGCAGGCCTTCCGCGCCCAGCAGCCCGACCTGGAGATCGGCGCGGGCGTGCTGGAGTTCCTGGCGCATCGCATCACCACCAACGTCCGCGTCCTGGAAGGCGCGCTGCAGCGCCTGTTCGCGCATGCAAGCCTGCTGCGTCGCGAGATCACGCTGGAGGTGGCGCAGGAATGCCTGGCCGACATCCTGCGGACCAACGACCGCAAGATCAACATCGACGACATCCAGCGCAAGGTGGCCGAGCATTACAACATCCGCCTGGCCGACATGATGGGTCCGAAACGCGCGCGCAACGTCGCCCGGCCCCGCCAGATCGCGATGTACCTGTCCAAGCAGCTGACCAGCCGGTCCCTGCCCGAGATCGGCCGCCGCTTCGGCGGACGCGACCACACCACGATCATGCACGGCGTGCGCAAGATCGAGGAGCTCTTGGTCGAGGACAGCGCCATGGTCGAGGACATCGCCGTGCTGAAGCGGATGCTGGAAGCCTGATCACGAAAATCTTGTGACTGCCCGCGCGGGCGGCTACACATCAGGTCCGGCAGGGGCCGCAGAGCCATGGGACAGGGGAAACTGATGAAATTCTCGATCGAGCGCGCCGTTCTGGTCAAGGCCGTGTCGCAGGCCCAGTCGGTCGTGGAACGCCGCAACACCATCCCGATCCTGGCCAACGTGCTGATCGAGGCCACCCCCGAAGGCGTCAGCTTCCGGGCCACCGACCTGGACACCGAGGTCGTGGACCGGGCCGTGGCCCAGGTCGAACGCCCCGGCGCCACCACCGTCAGCGCCGTGATGCTGAACGAGATCGCGCGCAAGCTGCCCGACGGCGCCCTGGTCCAGCTGGCCAGCGACGACGCCTCGGGGCGGCTGTCGGTTCAGGCCGGGCGGTCGTCCTTCAGCCTGGCGACCCTGCCGCGGGCCGATTTCCCGGTCATGGCCAGCAGCGAATACAGCGCGAACTTCAAGGCGCCCGCATCGGTGCTGCGCCGGCTGTTCGACAAGTCGAAATTCGCGATCTCGACCGAGGAGACGCGGTACTATCTGAATGGCGTCTACATGCACGTGGCCCAGTCCGAGGACGGCCCCGTCCTGCGCTGCGTGGCGACCGACGGGCACCGCCTGGCCCGGATCGACGCGCCCCTGCCCGCGAACGCGGATGCGATGCCCGGCGTGATCGTGCCCCGCAAGACCGTCGGAGAGCTGCGCAAGCTTCTGGACGACGACGAGGCCGAGATCGCCGTGTCGGTCAGCGAGACCAAGGTCCGCTTTGCCACGCCCACGATCACGCTGACCTCCAAGGTCATCGATGGGACGTTCCCCGATTACAGCCGCGTGATCCCGCAGGGCAACGCCCGCAAGCTTGAGGTGGACGCCGCCGACTTTGCCCGCGCCGTCGACCGCGTGGCGACCGTCAGCAGCGAACGTTCGCGCGCGGTCAAACTGTCGCTGGACGCGGACCGGCTGGTCCTGTCGGTCAACGCCCCCGATGCCGGCGCCGCCGAGGAGGAGCTGATCGTGGCCTATGCCGACGAGCCGCTGGAGATCGGCTTCAACGCCAAGTACCTGCAGGAGATCGCGGGCCAGGTCGATCGCGACAATGCGGTGTTCCTGTTCAACGGCTCGGGCGACGCCGCCCTGATCCGCGAGGGCAGCGATCTCAGCGCGGTCTATGTCGTCATGCCGATGCGCGTGTGACACTGACGGCGCTGCGGCTGTCCCAGTTCCGGTCCTGGCCGCGGCTGGACCTGTCGCTGGACGCCCGCCCCATGGCGATCCACGGGCCGAACGGGTCCGGCAAGACGAACATCCTGGAAGCGCTGTCCATGCTGGCGCCGGGCCGCGGTTTGCGCGCTGTGGCCGCCCCCGATCAGGCGCGGATGGGCCCCGATGCGGGCTGGCGCCTCCGCGCCACGCTTGGCGATCACGCGGTCGAGACCGCGGCGCCTCCTGGCCAACCCCGCCATGTCATTCTGGACGACAAGCCCGTGACCCAGACCGCGCTGGCCCGGCTGGTGCGGGTCATCTGGCTGGTGCCCGCGATGGACCGGTTGTGGTCGGACGCACCCGAAGGGCGGCGGCGGTTCCTGGACCGGGTGACCCTGTCGCTGATGCCCGACCACGCGGACCTGGCGCTGGCCTATGACAAGGCCATGCGTGAACGCAACCGCCTGCTGCGCGATCAGATCGGCGATCCCGGCTGGTACCGCGCACTGGAGACGCAGATGGCCGAGGCCGGCGCTGGCCTGACCCGCAACCGTCAGGCGGCGCTGTCCGCCATCATGGCCGCGCAGGACGGCGGCACGGATTTTCCGGCCGCACGCCTGACCCTGCTGGCCCAAGACGGCTTTGCCGACGATGCCGATCCCGCCAGCATCGCCGCGCGCCTGGCCGCCACGCGCCACCGCGACATGGCCGCCGGGCGGACGCTGACCGGGGCGCATCGGGCCGATCTGGGCGCCAGCTGGGGGCCGCAGGACATGCCCGCCGCCCAATCCTCGACCGGAGAGCAGAAGGCATTGCTGCTGTCGCTGATCCTGGCCAATGCGCGGGCGCTGTCGGACCAGCCGGTCCTGCTGCTGCTGGACGAGGTCGCGGCGCATCTGGACGCCGACCGGCGCGCGGCCCTTTACGACCGCATCACCGACCTGCCCGCCCAGACCCTGCTGACCGGCACGGGGCCGGAACTGTTCGACGCCTTCGGCCCGCGCGCGCGCAGCCTGGCCGTGACCAAGACCGACGGCGCCTCAGCGGCATGCGAGGCCGCATGACGCTGAGCGTGCAGGCGATCTGGCTGTATGCGGGCGCGCTGGCGGCGATCTGGCTGACGCCCGGCCCGGTCTGGGTGGCGATCATGGCGCGGGGCCTGTCGTCCGGCTGGGCGGGGGTCTGGCCGCTGGCGCTTGGGGTGGCGATCGGGGACATGATCTGGCCTCTGATCGCCATCTTCGGTCTGACGCTGCTAGTGGGCGATCAGGCGGCCCTGCTGTCGGTCCTGCGCTGGATCGCGGTCGCGGTCTTTCTGGGCATGGGCATCGGGCTGCTGCGCCACGCCGGGCAGGCCGTGGACAGCGACAGCCGCCTGACCCGGCGTGGTGGGTGGGCGGGCTTCAGCGCGGGCCTGCTGGCCATCGCGGGCAACCCCAAGGCGGCGCTGTTCTATGTCGGCGTGCTGCCCGGTTTCTTCGACGTGGCGCGGCTGACCGGGCGCGATGTCGCGGTGATCGTGGGGATGTCGGGGGCCATTCCTTTCCTGCTGAACCTGGGCATGGGCGCCACGCTGGCCGCGCTGCGTGCCCGTCTGGCGACCCCCGCGGGGCTGCGGCGGATGAACTTGGCATCGGGCTGGCTGCTGATTTTCGTGGGGCTGGTGCTGGGTGCGGGCCAGATCTGGGCAGGCCGGGCATAAAACCCGCCGACGGGGCCGAAAAACCCAGCCAAAGCCGTGACTTTGCCCCTGCGAAGGCCTATATCAAGACATGACGAACAGAAAGCCCGACGCATGACCGACACCGCCGCCCAACCCGCTTTGTACGACGCCGATTCCATCAAGGTTCTCAAGGGTTTGGACGCCGTGCGAAAGCGTCCCGGCATGTATATCGGCGATACCGACGACGGGTCCGGCCTGCACCACATGGTCTATGAGGTCGTGGACAACGGCATCGACGAGGTCCTGGCCGGCCATGCCGACTTCGTGCAGGTCAAGATCCATGCCGACAGCAGCGTCAGCGTGCGCGACAACGGGCGCGGCATCCCGGTCGACATGCATGCCGGAGAGGGCGTCAGCGCGGCCGAGGTCATCATGACCCAGCTGCATGCGGGCGGAAAGTTCGACCAGAACAGCTACAAGGTGTCGGGCGGCCTGCACGGCGTGGGCGTGTCGGTCGTGAACGCCCTGTCCGACTGGCTGGAGCTGCGCATCTGGCGCAACGACAAGGAGCACTTCGTCCGGTTCGAGCGCGGCGACACCGTCAAGTCGCTGGTCGTGGTGGGCGATGCGCCGGGTGAAAGCGGGACCGAGGTGCGCTTCATGGCCTCGGCCAAGACCGTGCATCCGGACGGGACCTTCAGCAACCTGGACTATAGCTTCAAGACGCTGGAGAACCGCCTGCGCGAGCTGGCCTTCCTGAACAGCGGCGTGCGCATCATCCTGGAGGACGAGCGTCATGCCGAGGTCCAGAAGACCGAGCTGTTCTACGAGGGCGGCGTCAAGGAATTCGTGAAATACCTGGACCGGTCCAAGACCGCCGTCATGCCCGAGCCGATCTTCATCACCGGAGAGAAGGGCGGCATCGGCGTCGAGGTCGCGATGTGGTGGAACGACAGCTATCACGAGACCGTCCTGCCCTTCACCAACAACATCCCGCAGCGGGACGGCGGCACGCACATGGCCGGTTTCCGCGGCGCCCTGACCCGCGTGATCGGCAAATACGCGCAGGACAGCGGCATCGCGAAGAAGGAAAAGGTCGACTTCACCGGCGATGACGCGCGCGAGGGGTTGACCTGCGTGCTGTCTGTCAAGGTGCCCGATCCCAAATTCTCCAGCCAGACCAAGGACAAGCTTGTCTCCAGCGAGGTCCGTCCTGCGGTCGAGGGGCTGGTCGGCGAGAAGCTGGCAGAGTGGTTCGAGGAGAACCCGACCGAGGCCCGCCAGATCGTCGGCAAGATCATCGAGGCCGCCTTGGCCCGCGAGGCGGCGCGCAAGGCGCGCGAGCTGACGCGGCGCAAGACGGCAATGGATGTCGCCTCCCTGCCCGGCAAGCTGGCCGATTGCCAGGAGAAGGACCCGGCGCTGTCCGAGCTGTTCATCGTCGAGGGGGATTCGGCCGGCGGTTCGGCGAAACAGGGCCGCTCGCGCCAGAACCAGGCCGTCCTGCCGCTGCGCGGCAAGATACTGAACGTGGAACGCGCGCGGTTCGACCGGATGCTGGGCAGCGACCAGATCGGCACGCTGATCACCGCGCTTGGCACAGGAATCGGGCGCGACGAGTTCAGCCTGAAGAAGCTGCGCTACCACAAGATCGTCATCATGACGGACGCCGACGTCGACGGCGCGCATATCCGCACGCTGCTGCTGACCTTCTTCTTCCGCCAGATGCCGGAGCTGATCGAGGGCGGGCATCTCTATATCGCGCAGCCGCCGCTCTACAAGGTCGGGCGCGGCCGGTCCGAGGTCTATCTGAAGAACGAGGCCGCGCTGGAGGATTACCTGATCCAGCAGGGCGTCGAAGGGGCATCGCTGCGCCTGGCCTCGGGCGAGGAAATCACCGGCAACGACCTGGCCCGCGTGGTCGAGGAGGCGCGGGTGGCACGCCGCGTCCTGCGCGCCTATCCGACCCATTACCCGCCCCACATCACCGAACAGGCCGCGATCGCCGGGGCGCTGGTGCCGGGCCGCATCGACCAGGACGCCCAGGGCGTGGCCACCGACATCGCCGCCCGCCTGGACCAGATCGCCGAGGAGTACGAGCGCGGCTGGCAGGGACGCCCGACCCAGGATGCCGGCATCCGCCTGTCGCGCACCCTGCGCGGGGTCGAGGAGAACCGCACCCTGGACGGCCAGATGCTGCGCAGCGGCGAGAGCCGCAGGCTGGGCGAAATGACCCAGGCCCTGCAGGACATCTATGCCAAGCCCGCGCGCCTGATCCGCAAGGATCGCGACCAGCCGATCCATGGCCCCCTGGGCCTGCTGCAGGCAGTGTTCCTGGAGGGCGAGAAGGGCCTGTCCCTGCAGCGCTACAAGGGACTGGGAGAGATGAACCCCGAGCAGCTGTGGGAAACCACGCTGGACCCCGTCGCGCGCACCATGCTGCAGGTCCGCATCGAGGACGTGGCCGAGGCCGAGGACCTGTTCACCAAGCTGATGGGCGACGTCGTCGAACCGCGCCGCGAGTTCATCCAGCAGAACGCCCTGAACGTCGAGAACCTGGATACCTGAACGGCCCATGTTGCCCAAAGGTCACTGTCCATGCCCGTCACCGCGTGCAGGGACAGGGGCCAATGCGCGTTTTAATTGATCTTGGGCCGATTCTCTGCGCTGGATTGACCGGACATCATTTGCAGATCGGGCGCAGCCGGTGGGCGTGCCCCAGCTTTTCAGGAGTATCCCCCATGCGCCTCTTCGCTCTCTCCTCCGTCTCGGCCCTGGTCCTGGGGGCAGGCGCTGCCCTTGCCGGGGGCGTGGTGTCGCCCGTCGTCGACGTGGCACCGGTGACGGTGACACCCGTGGCGCCGATCGCCTCGGCATGGGGTGGCGCCTATGTGGGCGGGTCGCTCGGCTATATCTTCGACACCGAGGATCAGGTGGGTTTCTCCGAGGTCATCGACGGCGAGGATGTGGGCCTGATCGGCGGGCTGGGKGATGTCGGCATCTCCGGCGCAACCGCAGGCCTGCAGCTGGGCTATCGCTGGCAGCGCGGCAACTGGGTCTTCGGTCCTGAACTGGGCGTCGAGTTCGGCTCGGTCGACGAAAGCATCGACATCGGTGATCCGCTGCTGGGCCGCGTCGAGAGCGAGATGAAGAACATCGCCACCCTGGTCATCAAGACCGGCTATGCGGTCAACCCGCAGACGCTGGTCTATGGCACCCTGGGCGTCGCCCGCGGTGATTTCGACTATACGCTGAGCACGGGCGACTTCTCGCAGACGCGCGGCTTCACCGCGACGGGTGCCGCGGGCGGCTTGGGCGTGGAGCGCATGATCAACCCGCGCACGTCGATCTTCGCAGAATACCAGTACCGCGATTTCGGCAACGAGCGGGTGGAGTTCTCGGACGGGATCGACACCCTCTCGACCCGCGCCAGCATGACCATGAGCAGTGTCAAGATCGGCGCGAACTTCCGCTTCTGATCAGACCACTCAGGATGACGGGGGCCGGCCGCGATGCGTGCCGGCCCTTTTTCAGGCGCTGCGACGCATGCCCACCGGCACCGGCAGGGCACGCGCCCCGCAGGCGATTGCCAGCCCCTGCGGCACCAGCGCGGCCAGCGCCCTGTCCGTGACCTCCAGTCCGCCGGTATAGGCACCGAAGGCGGGCAGGATCAGGTGGTCGCGGCCGACCAGGAAACACCGCCGCCGCTGGCCCGCCAGCCGGATGCAGGGGTGGTAATGGCCCGACACGTCCGGCCCCTGACCCGCCTCGTGGCGCAGGATCAGGCCGTCATGCAGCTCCGCCGCGGTATTGCCGGGCAGGCGGGGACAGATCGCCCCGGGGTCGTGGTTGCCGCGGACCCAGATCCAGCGCCGGCCCTGGGCCATCGTGCGCAGCCGGTCGCAGACATCGTCGGGCAGCGCGCGCCCCGCCGCGTCGTCGTCGAACCCGTCCCCCAGGCTGACGACCACCGCAGGATCGGTCGCTGCGATCTCCGCCTGAAGACGGTCCAGCGTCTCCAGCGTCTCATAGGGGGGCAGCAGGGCACCCCCACGCCGCGCCATGCGTTCGGATTTGCCCAGATGCAGGTCGGCCACGATCAGCCAGCGCCGTTCAGGCCAGAACAGTGCGCCGCTGGCCCGCGCCTGCAGCGTCTGGCCGTCAAAGTCGAAAGGGTGGAACGTCACGAAAGCCCTGCCTCTGCCATCATTGCCGCCGCCTCGGCCTCGGCCATGCGCTCGCGGCCCTGTCCCGCGATGGGCACGCGGCCCAGTTCCAGCATCAGCGGCGCGGCCAGGGGCGACACACGCTCCAGCATGCGGTGGTCCAGGCGGTCGGTGCGGTCCAGCATTTCCTCGATCCGGCCGAAATCCACAAGCCCCCGGCTGGCCTCGGCCGCGGTGATGCGCAGCATCAGGTGGTCCGGGTCGTACTTGCGCAGCGTGTCGTAAAGGATGTCGCTGGAGAACGTCGCCTGCCGCCCCGACTTGCGCGCGCCGGGCAGGTTGCGCTGGATCAGCCCGGCGATGGTCGCCACGTTGCGAAAGCTGCGCTTCATCACCGCATTGCTGGCCAGCCAGTCGCCCAGACCCTCTCGCAGGCCGTCGCGGTCCAGCAAAGGCGCGGGATCGGTCACCGGGTCCAGCGACCAGATCAGCAGCGCGTAATCTGTGGCCAGGAAGCCCAGGGGGGCCAGCCCCGCCTCCTCCATCAGCCGCGTCATCAGCAGGCCCAGGGTCTGCAGCGCATTGCGGCCCGCAAAGCCATAGACCGCCAGATGCCAGCGACCCTGATGGGGAAACGCCTCGGTCAGCAGGGTGCCGGGACGCGGCAGGGTGCTGACCTGCGCCTGCAGCGCCAACCAGTCGCGGGTGTCGGCGGGCAGCCCCGCATGCGCCGCTGGATCGCCGATCAGCGCCAGCACCCGGTGCGACAGCTGCGTCGATGTCGCCAGCTTCATGCCCGAGAACGTGGCGATGCGGGGCTCCTTGGAGGGCTGTTTCGTAACCTCGACCACCATCTCGCGCAGGGTGTCATAGCGCACCGTCTGCCCGCCGATCAGGAAGGTGTCGCCCGGCGCCAGAGTCGCGGCAAAGCCCTCCTCGACCTCGCCCAAGGGGGCGCCGCCGCGTCCGCGAAAGCGGACCTTCAGCATCTCGGCCTCGACGATGGTGCCGATGTTCATGCGCAGGTTTCGCGCCGCGCGCGGGTCGCGCAGGCGCCACAGCCCATCGCGGTGCATCAGCCGCTGCCAGCGGTCATAGGCCCGCAGCGCATAGCCACCCGTGGCCGCGAACTCCAGGCAGGCGTCGAAATCGGCGCGGGTCAGGTCGCGATAGGGCCCGGCGGTGCGGACCTCCGCGAACAGCGCATCGGCGTCAAAAGGCCCCGCGCAGGCGGTCAGCAGGATATGCTGGCACAGCACGTCCAACGGCCCCGGCCCCCGATCATCGCCGTCCAGATCGCGTTCGCGCACGGCCTGCAGGGCGGCCACGCATTCGATCACCTCGAAGCGGTTTGCGGGCACGATCCGCGCCCGTGACGGCGCGTTATAGCGGTGGTTCGCCCGCCCGATCCTCTGGACCAGCCGCTTGACGTTGCGCGGCGCGCCGACCTGGATCACCAGATCGACCGCGCCCCAGTCGATGCCCAGATCCAGGCTGCCGGTCGCCACCACGGCGCGCAATTCGCCCGCGGCCATCGCGGCCTCGGTCCGGGCGCGGGCCTCGCGCGACAAGCTGCCGTGATGCAGGCCGATGGGCAGGTTCGCGTCATTCGCGGCCCAGAGCGCCTGAAAGAACAGCTCGGCTTGGGCGCGGGTGTTGATGAAGATGATCGTGGTCGTGGCCTGCGCCACGGCCTCCAGCACGTCCGGCACGGCGTAATGCCCGCCCGCGCCCGCCCAGGGCGGGGCCTTGGCGGTGGGCAGCATGGCGATGTCGGGGTCGGGGCCGGGATCGGCGTGGATCACGGTCGCGCCGCCCATGAAGCGGGCCAGCCGCGACGGGTCCTCGACCGTGGCGGAGAGGCCCGTGACCTGCAGGTCGGGCGCCAGCGCGCGCAGCCGCGACAGGGCCAGCATCAGCTGATCGCCACGCTTGTTCTCGGCCAGGGCATGCAGCTCGTCCAGCACCACCCGGCGCAGGCCCCCAAAGATCACGGGCGCCTGCTCATAGGACAGCATCAGGGCCAGCGATTCCGGCGTGGTCAGCAGGATGTCGGGCGGGTCCATGCGCTGGCGGGCGCGCTGGCTGGCGCGGGTGTCGCCGGTGCGGTCCTCGATGCGGATGTCCAGGCCCAGATCGGCGACCGGGCGCGACAGGTTGCGCGCGATATCTGCCGTCAGCGCCTTCAAAGGCGAGACGTACAGCGTGTGCATCCCCTTATGCGGCGCGGTCAGTTCGACCAGCGACGGCAGGAMCCCCGCCAGCGTCTTGCCGCCCCCGGTTGGCGCGATCAGCAGGCTGTCCTCCCTGGCCTCCAGCAGGGCCAGCTGATGCGGATGCGGCTGCCAGCCCTGCCGGGAGAACCAGTCCTGGAACGCGGGGGGCAGCGTCACGGGATCATGTCCTTCAGCGCCTGCAGCCGGTCGGCCTCGGCGGCGGGCTTGTCCCATCGGATGCGGCTGATGCGGGGAAAGCGCATCGCGACCCCGGACTTGTGGCGCGGAGAGGCGTTCAGCCCCTCGAACGCGACCTCCAGCACCAGCTTGGGCAAAACGGAGCGCACGGGGCCAAAGCGTTCGGTGGTGTTGTTCCGAACGAACCGGTCCAATTCTCGCAGCTCTTCATCGGTGAAGCCGAAATAGGCCTTGCCCACGGGCACCAGCGCCTCCCCGTCCCACAGGCCGAAGGTGAAATCGCTGTAGAAGCCCGACCGCTTGCCATGCCCGCGCTGCGCATAGAGCATCACCGCATCCACCACCATCGGGTCGCGTTTCCACTTGAACCAGGGCCCGCGCGGGCGGCCGCCGACGTAAGTACTGTCGCGGCGCTTGATCATCACGCCTTCGATCACGATCGAGGGCGGGTCGGCGCGCAGGGCCGCCAGATCGTCCCAGGTCTGGAAGGGTAGCAATGGCGACAGGTCGATCCGGTCGCTGCCGAAATCGGCGTCCTCCAGCACCGCGCGCCGCTCCTGATGCGGCAGGTCGCGCAGGTCGCGCCCTTTCCAGATCATCGCGTCATAGACCCGAAGGCCCGCGGGATGGCTGTCCAGCATCGCGCGCCCCACGACCTTGCGGCCCAACCGCTTTTGCAGATCCCCGAAGGGCGCCACGTTGGCGCCGCGCCGGACCAGCAGCTCGCCATCCAGCGCACCGTCGAAGTTCAGCGCCTCCAGCAGGTCGGGAAAGGCCGCGCCCACATCTTCTCCGGTCCGGGAGTAGAGACGCCGCGTGCCGCCGTCGTTGATCGCCTGAACGCGGATGCCGTCCCATTTCCATTCCGCCGTGTAATCGGCGGGATCGAAGGCGCGCAGTTGATCCAGATCGACCGGCGTGGAGAGCATCACCGGACGGAAGGGCGCACGGGCCGCGTGTTCGGGGCGCGCACCCCCCGCGATCCAGTCGAACAGCGGCTGATAGGGGGGCGTCAGGCCGTGCCAGATCTCCTCGATGTCCTTGACCTCGGGGTCGCCCATCTCGGCCAGGGCCATGCGCGCCATGCGGGCCGAGAGGCCCACGCGCATGTTGCCGGTGGCGAGCTTCAGGAAGGCCAGCCGCTGCGAGGGCCCCAGCCGGTCCAGCATCGCGCTGATCGCCGCAGGCAGCCCCGCGCGGCCCGTGTCGCGCAGAAGCGCCACGGCATCCCGCAGGGGCACGTCCTGATCCTGGTCGGTGTTCCACAGCAGCGCGATGGTCTCGGCCAGATCGCCCACGAAATCATAGGACATGGCGAACAGCTGTTCGTCCACCCGCCCCGCCATCAGCCCGCGCAACAGGCCCGGCGTCACCGCCCTGAGCTTCAGATCACCGGTCAGCGCGGCCAGCGCATATCCGCGGTCGGGGTCGGGCGTGGCCTCCAGGTAATGGCGCAGCAGGCGCAGCTTGGCGTTGCGCGCAGCGGTGAAGGCCAACCGTTCCAGCAGATGGGCAAAAGCCTTCATTCCGGCTCATCCTCGTATCCGATCAGGCGCAGCGGGCGGGACGCGATGCCCTGCAGCTCGCACCAGCGCATCAGCCCGTCCTCGGTCCCGTGGGTGATCCAGACCTCCTGGGGGGCCAGCTCAAGAATGGTCTGTGTGACCTGCGGCCAGTCGACATGGTCGCTGATGACCAAGGGCAGCTCCACCCCCCGCTGCCGCGCCCGCGCGCGCACCGTCATCCAGCCCGAGGCAAAGCCGATCACCGGGTCGCGGAACCGCTGGACCCAGGCACTAGCAAAGGCCGAGGGCGGCGCGATGACCAGCTGGGCATCGACCTGCTTTGCGGTGGCCGGGACCAGCGGGCCCAGGTCGATCCCTTGTTCCACGTGAAAATCGCAGAGTCGCTGCAGCGCGCCATGGATGGCGATGGGACCGTCGATCCCGGCCTGTCGGGCCAGCGCGATGACCCTCTGCGCCTTGCCCAGGGCATAGGCGCCGATCAAGTGCTGGCGTTCGGGAAACTCGGCGATGCTGGCGATCAGCTTGGTCATCTCGGTCAGCGGGTCGGGGTGGCGGAAGACCGGCAGGCCGAAGGTCGCCTCGGTCACGAAGATGTCGCAGGGCACCGGCTCATAGGGGGCGCAGACCGGGTTCGGGGCGMGGCAGTAGTCGCCGGACACGACGATCTTGGGGCCGCGGTCGGGCATCACGGCGATCTGGGCCGAGCCCAGGATATGGCCCGCGGGGTGAAAGCTGACCTGCACGTCGCCAATGCGGGCCACCCCTTGGGCGGCTTGGCGGGTGCCGGTGAAATCCTCGCCATAGCGGATCGCCATGATGTCCAGCGTCTGCTGCGTGGCCATGACGGCTCCATGACCCGCACGGGCGTGGTCGCCATGCCCGTGCGTGATCAGCGCGCGGGGCACCGGGCGGACCGGGTCGATGTAGAAATCGCCGGGCGGGCAATAGAGCCCGGCCTCGGTCGGGTGCAGGATCTGGTCGGGACGCATGGCACCATCATCGCAGGGGTTGGCGCGGGTTCAACGCCGCCGATGGCCGCAGGGGTCCGTCAGCTGGGCGGCGGGCGCTTGACCGGGGGCGCCTTGGACAGCTGCACCGCCAGGATGCCGGCCATGATGACCGCGACGCCGATCACGTCGCCCGCGCCCAGATCCTCGCCCAGGAACAGGGCGGCGGTGGCCACGCCGAAGAAGGGCGTCAGAAAGTGGAACGTCGCCGCGCGCACCGCGCCGATGCGCCCGACCAGCATGAACCACACCCAGGTCGCGACCAGCCCCGGCACGATCACCGTATAGAGGAACGCCACGACCAGGCGCGGTGTATAGGTGACGTCCCAGGTCTCGAACCAGGGCGCGATCAGGCCCAGGGTCACGGCGCCGACCAGCATCTGCAGGCCCACGATCATCATCACGTTGCCGCCCGAACTGGCGCCCCGCACCGTCAGGGTCGCCACCGCCAGCGCCAGCGCCGCGACGAAGCACATGACGATGCCGGTCAGGTCGCTGCCGCCCTGCAGGCGCGCGCCCATGATGATCGCCACACCAACCACGCCCAGGATCAGGCCGCCCACGCCCATCGGGCGCAGGCGCTCGCCCATCAGGCTCCAGCCCAGGGCGGCCACCATCAGCGGCATGGTCGCGGCGATGATCGAGGCCAGGCCCGCCTCGATCCACTGCATCGCGGTCCAGTTGAGGCCCAGGTACAGCGCGTTCTGGCACAGCCCCAGGATCAGCACGGCGCGCCACTGCGCCCGCGTCAAGGTGCGCCAGGTCTGCCCCATGGCCAGCGCGATCAGCACGCCGATCACGCCCGACAGCGCAAAGCGCAGGGCCAGCGCCATCAGCGGCGGCGCCTCGGTCACGATCATCCGGGTCGAGGTGAAGGCCGAGGCCCACATCACCGCGAAGGCCAGACCCATCAGCAACGCGCGAAGATCCATGGACCAGGCCTTTCTTGCAGGTGATGCAAAACGGCTAGCAGAGCACCGCCGTGGGGTGAAGACATAAAGAAAAGGGGCCGTGCCCGATGGCACGACCCCGATCCGTCATCGCAGCATCTGCGGATCAGCTGTTGACGCTGTCCTTCAGGGCCTTGGCAATGGTGACCTTGACCTGCTTGTCGGCCGGCTTGGTCATCATTTCCTGGGTCTGCGGGTTGCGGACCTGACGCTCGGGACGGGCGCGGCAGGCGATCTTGCCGATGCCCGGCAGGGTCACCGCGCCGCCGCCGGCGACTTCGCGGGTCACGATCGCCACGATCGCGTCCAGAGCGGCCGAAGCGGATTTCTTGTCCGAGCCCATTTCTTCGGCGATCGTCGCCACCAGTTGGGTCTTGGTCATCGGTTTTGCAGCAGCCGTAGCCATGGTCCGTCTCCTCTTGCCCTGTTGCACCGGGCCCACAAATTGCGCCTTTTGCGGCATATCGCCTGCTACACACGGTTTTGACGGGCAGATCAAGCCTTTTTCGCCCCGCGCGCGAAAACCCGCGTTTGCTGGTGTTTTGCCGCCGCGCTACAGGAACGCCGTCTCGCTGAAGGACCGCAGCTTGCGCGAATGGATGCGCTCCAGCGGCATGTCGCGCAGCTTCTCCATCGCGCGGATGCCGATCAGCAGATGGTTGGCGACCTGAGTGCGATAGAAGTCCGTCGCCATGCCCGGCAGCTTCAGCTCTCCGTGCAGCGGCTTGTCGCTGACGCAGAGCAGCGTGCCGTATGGGACGCGGAACCGGAACCCGTTCGCGGCGATCGTGGCGCTTTCCATGTCCAGCGCGACCGCGCGCGACAGCGACAGGCGGTGGACCGGGCCGGACTGGTCGCGCAGCTCCCAGTTGCGGTTGTCGATGGTGGCGACGGTGCCCGTGCGCATGATGCGCTTCAACTCGTACCCGTCCAGTTGGGTGACCTCGGCCACCGCCTCCTGCAGGGCGACCTGGACCTCGGCCAGGGCCGGGATCGGCACCCAGACGGGCAGGTCGTCGTCCAGCACGTGATCCTCGCGCAGATAGGCGTGGGCCAGGACGAAATCGCCCAGGGACTGGCTGTTCCTCAGGCCCGCGCAATGGCCCACCATCAGCCAGACATGCGGGCGCAGCACCGCGATGTGGTCAGTCGCGGTCTTGGCGTTGGACGGGCCGACGCCGATATTGACCAGCGTGATCCCCTGCCCGTTCGCGCGTTTCAGGTGATAGGTCGGCATCTGCGGCAGCTTGGACAGCGGCACGATCGTGTCGTGGCCGTCGGTGATCTGCTGGTTTCCTGGGGCGACGAAGGCGGTATAGCCGCTGTCCGGATCCGACAGGACGCGGCGGGCAAAGGCCTCGAACTCGTCGACATAGAACTGATAGTTGGTGAACAGGACGAAATTCTGGAAATGCTCGGGCGCGGTCGCCGTGTAATGGGCAAGGCGCGCCAGCGAATAATCCACACGCTGCGCGGTGAACGCCGCCAGGTGCTGGCTGCCGTCGGGCATGGCGCCGGCCACGCCGTTCACGATGTCGTCGTTCATGGTGTTGAGGTCCGGCACGTCAAAGACGTCGCGCAGGCTGAAATCCAGAACGCCCTCCTGCGGGACGGCCAGGTCGCTCTGGGCGGCGACCGCGAAATGGACCGGCATGGGCGTGTCCGACAGGCCGATGGTCACGGGTACCCCGTGATTCTTGATCAGCAGGCCAAGCTGCTCGGTCAGATAATGCTGGAACAGGTCGGGGCGCGTCACCGTGGCCGCATAGACGCCGGGCGCGACCACATGGCCGAAGGACAGGCGGCTGTCGATCTTGCCATGCGTCGGGACGATCAGCCGCACCTCGGGGTAGAAGGCGCGATAGCGCGCGACGGGGGACGTGCCTTCCAGGATGGCGGTGAAATGGCCCAGCAGAAAGCCGGTCGCCTGGTCGTACAGCGCACGCAGATGGGCCACGGCCGCGGCCGCGTCGGTAAAGTCGCGGGGCGCCGCGGCGTCGGGGGTCTGGACCGGCAGAAAGCGGGCGTCTGTCGTCATCGGATCTGTCCTTCTTGCTGCGCCGACCCTGCCAGCGCGGCAGGCGGCAGGCAAGCGTCTGGCGCAGCCACGCGCGCGCCGTTACGGTGCCGTCATGAAGATGCTCGTTTTCGGTCACGGCTACAGCGCCGGCTTCCTGACACCCCTGTTGACCGCCCGCGGCTGGCAGGTCACCGGCACCACCCGCGACGACCCTGACCGCGTCGCGGCCGCAGGCGCCGTGCCCCTGCTGTGGCCGGGGTCCGAGGATGCGCTGCGCACGGCCATCGCCCAGGCCGACGCGATCCTGGTCAGCACCGCGCCCGGACCGGCCGGCGACCCGGTTCTGGCCGCGTTCCGCGACGACCTGGCCCGCGCGCGGCCCCGCTGGCTGGGCTATCTGTCGACCACCGGCGTCTATGGCGACCGCGACGGGGGCTGGGTCGACGAGGATTCGGTTCTGGACGGATCGGGCCCGCGCGGCCAGGCCCGCATCGCCGCCGAAGGCGCATGGCAGGACATGGCGCGGGCGCATGACCTGCCGCTGCACATCTTTCGGCTGGCGGGGATCTATGGTCCCGGTCGCGGTCCGTTCCAGAAGGTCCGCGACGGCACCGCGCGGCGCATCATCAAACCCGGCCAGGTCTTCTCGCGCATCCATGTCGAGGATATCGCCCAGGTCCTGCTGGCCTCAATCGACGCGCCCGACCCGATCGGCATCTACAACGTCTGCGACGACGACCCGGCCCCGCCTCAGGACGTGATCGCCCATGCGGCGACCCTGCTGGACCTGCCCTTGCCGCCCGCGGTGCCCTTCGATCAGGCCGACATGACCCCGATGGCGCGGTCCTTCTATGGCGACAGCAAGCGGGTCCGGAACGACCGGATCAAGCACGACCTGGGCGTGACGCTGCACTATCCCGATTACCGGACCGGGCTGGCCGCCCTGCTGGCCCAGGGCGCGTGAGGCCGCGCGCCGCATTGCCTTTGCCCACGGCCCGTGCAAGCTGCGGGCCATGACACAGGATTTCGACATCGTGGTGGCCGGGGGCGGGCTGAACGGCCCGACCCTGGCGCTGGCGCTGGCCCAGGCCGGGCTGCGCGTGGCCGTGGTCGATCCGCGCCCCGCGCGCGCGCGGTCGGGGGCAGGTTTCGACGGGCGGGCCTATTCGCTGGCCATCGCCTCGGTCCGCGTGCTGCGGGCGCTTGGCCTGTGGGACCGGCTGGCCCCCGACGCCCAGCCCATCCACCAGATCAAGGCGTCCCAAGGCCGGCCCGGAGAGGGCGCGGGCCATTTCTTCCTGCATTTCGACAGCGCCGAACTGGGCGAAGGCCCGGTGGGCCACATGCTGGAGGACCGCTTCCTGCACGCCGCCCTGGTCGATGCGATGGAGGGCACGGTCACCACCCTGCCCGGCCTGTCCGTCACCGGCCAGGAAGCCGGCCCGGCGGGCGTCACTGCGATCCTGTCTGACGGGCAGCGGCTGACGGCCCGGCTGCTGATCGGTGCGGACGGGCGCGGATCGGGCGTGGCCACGCGCGCGGGCATCCGGCGCCAGGGCTGGGATTACGGCCAGACCGCGCTGGTCGCGGCCATCGACCATGCCCTGCCCCATCAGGGCATCGCGCATCAGTATTTCATGCCGACCGGGCCGCTGGCGATCCTGCCCCTGCCCGGCAACCGCAGCAACATCGTCTGGTCGGAAACCACCGCGAACGCCGCGGCCATCGCCGCCCTGGACGACGCCGCCTTCCTGGCGGTCCTGCGGCCGCGCTTTGGCGATTTCCTGGGCGATCTGTCGCTGGCGGGGCCGCGCTTCAGCTATCCGCTGTCGCTGTCCCTGGCCGAACGCTATGTCGCCGACCGCGTGGCGCTGGTGGGGGACGCGGCGCATGGGGTCCATCCCATCGCGGGCCAGGGCCTGAACCTGGGCCTGCGCGACGTCGCCGCCCTGGCCGAGGTGCTGGTCGATGCCGCCCGGCGCGGCGAGGATATCGGCAGCACGCTGGTGCTGGAGCGGTATCAGGCGTGGCGCAGACCGGATGCGACGACGCTGGCACTGGGCATGGACGGGGTGAACCGACTGTTCGCGACCGACAATCCGGCCGTGGCCGGGCTGCGCGGCGCGGGCATGGGCGTGGTCGATGCACTGCCGGGACTGCGGCGCGGCTTCATGCGGCAGGCGGCGGGGCTGTCCGTGTCGCCGATGCCGCGGATGCTGGCGGGTCAGGCGCTTTAACCTTCCCCGGGCGGCGGTTTCGCGCCATAGGCTCTGCGCAGCATCGGGGGACGCCATGACGCTTGAACGCTTTCTGCAGGACCTGGACCGCGACATCCGCAAGGCTGCCGATTGGGGCAAGGTCGCCGACTATATCCCCGAACTGGCCGGCGTCGCCCCCGATCAGTTCGGCATCGCCGTGGCCCTGGCGGACGGACAGGTGCTGACCGCCGGGCAGGCGGATCGGGGATTTTCCATCCAGTCGGTCAGCAAGGTGTTCGCGCTGGCCTGCGTGCTGGGCCGCATCGGCGAACAGTTGTGGCTGCGCGTGGGGCGCGAGCCGTCGGGCGACCGGTTCGATTCGATCCTGCTCTTGGAACAGGAGAAGGGCCGGCCCCGGAACCCGTTCATCAACGCGGGCGCCATCGTCGTGACCGACCAGCTGCTGACCGGACGCAGCCCCCAGCAGACCCTGGCCGAGATCCTGGGCTTCGTGCGCGCGGCGGCCGAGGATGACGACATCCACATCGACAAGGCCGTCGCCCGGTCCGAGGCGCGGACCGGCTACCGCAACGCGGCGCTGGCGCATTACCTGCGCAGCTTTGGCAATCTGCGCAATCCGCCGGACCATGTCATCGGCACCTATGTCCACCAATGCGCGATCGAGATGTCCTGCATCCAGCTGGCTCGCGCGGGCCGGGTGATCGCCGGGCTGGACTGCGCGCCGCCCCTGCTGGCCCCGGTGAAACAGCGGCGCATCAACGCGCTGATGATGACCTGCGGGCAATATGACGGGTCGGGCAATTTCGCCTTCCGCGTGGGCATGCCTGCGAAATCGGGCGTGGGGGGTGGGCTGCTGGTCATCGCGCCGGGCAAGGCGTCGATCGCGATCTGGTCGCCGGGTCTGGACGGATGGGGCAATTCGCAGATGGGCACGTTGGCCGCCGAACGGCTGGCCGAATTCACCGGCTGGTCGGTCTTCGGCTGACGCCTCAGGCCACCATCTGCACGGCCTGCGCCAGATCGGCGCGCAGTTCGGCCAAGGCCGCAGGCGCGCGGTCGGGCGGCAGGCGCAGGATCAGGCTGGGATGCCAGGTGATCAGGACGGGGCCGCCGTCGCGCGCCGGTTCGACCAGACCGCGGCGCGGCGTCAGCGGCTTGCGGTTGCCGGTCAGCGCGAAGGCCGCCGTCGCCCCCAAGGCCACGGTCAGGCGCGGCGCGACCATGCGGCGTTCCAGGTCCAGCCACCAACGACACTGATCGACATGGTCGCGGTCGGGCGTCTGGTGCAGGCGGCGCTTGCCGCGGGGGGTGAAACGGAAATGCTTGACCGCATTGGTCAGCCAAGCCCGGTCGGGGGCCAGCCCGGCCTCGGCCATGGTCCGGTGCAGAAGCTGGCCCGCGGGGCCGACGAAGGGCAGGCCCGCCAGATCCTCCTGATCGCCCGGCGCTTCGCCCACCAGCATCAGGCGGGCGGCAGGATCACCCTGCCCCCAGACGGTCTGGGTGGCCGCATGACACAGCTCGCACCGGGTGCAGCGGGCGGCCTGGGACGCGGCCTGTTCCAGCGTGTCGGGGATGCTGTCGTCGGGCTGCTGGCGCAGGCGGGCGGTGATCTTGGGCGCGAAGGCCGGCGCATCGGTCGCACCCGCGTCGCGCATGGCCTGAACCCGGCGCGGCGCATCGGCCAGCATGTCGGGGATCAGCCGGGTTTCGGGCAGGTTCTTCCAGTATTTCTTGGGCATCTCGGACCGCATTGCATCGGTCTTGATGCGCGCGGGGTTGAAGATGTTGGCGAAATAGGTCTGCCACAGGTCATGGCTTGCATCGTCGGGCAGATCGGGGCGCGGGGCCGGGTCGTCATAGGCGATGGTGTCGCCGTCGAACCGGGCAGTGCCTTCGGGCGTGGCGATCAGCCAGTCCATGTCGGCGAACCGCTTGGCAAAGAACGGCGTTCCGGCCTCTAGGATCGGGTGTTCGGGTTCGAACCACGCACCAAAGGCCCGGCGCGGCCCGTCCGAGGGCAGTTCGTGAAACCGGACAAAGGCGTGCATCTTGTGGATGTCGCGGCGCACCGATTTCGCCATGCGCGACAGGCGGTCCATCATTGGATCGGCGGGATTGGACAGAAAGCGCCGATCGCCCTGCGCCCGCATCAGTGTCCCGTACAGCAGCGACCAGCGTTCCGGGTCCGAATGGCTGGCGACCTGACGGGCCAGCTGCAGGAACTCCTGCGTGGCGATCACCGAATGATCGCCCGGCGGCGGGGCCGGGTCGGCGCCGAACAGGTCGGGGGGCGTGCCAGGGTCGGCCCAGGTCACGCCCTCCATCGGGACGCGTGCGCTGGCCAGATCGCGGGCGGCCTGACGCCAGGCGTCAAAGCGTCCGAACCTCGGCAGCGTGACCCGGATCATCCGAACAGCGACAGCTGTTCCGGCGGCGGCGCAAAGCGCGCCCGCAGGCCGGCGCTGTCGGTCAGTGCGCCCGGCGTCCAGTCGGGCAGCGTGACGAAGGGCTGGGCCTTGGACATGATCGCGCCCATGCGCAAAAGGTCCGCGTATCGCAGCACGCCGTTCCGGCGCGCGGTCAGGATGCGGCCCACGGTCTTGCTGCCGAAGCCCGGCACGCGCAGCAGCATCTCGCGCGGGGCGCGGGCGACATCGACGGGGAACTGCGCCCGGTTGGCCAGCGCCAAGGCCAGCTTGGGGTCGATCGCCAGGTCCAGGTTGCCCGACGGATGCGCCGACCCGATCTCTGTCGCGTCAAAGCCGTAAAAGCGCATCAGCCAGTCGGCCTGATACAGGCGATGTTCGCGCATCAGGGGCGGCTTGATCAGCGGCAGCATGGCGGACGCGTCGGGGATCGGGCTGAAGGCCGAGTAATAGACACGCTTCAGCTGATACCCCGAATAGAGATTGGCCGAGGTGTTCAGGATGTCGACGTCGGTGGCCTGATCCGCGCCGACGATCATCTGCGTGGACTGCCCGGCGGGGGCGAAGCGCGGCGGGCGCTTGCCCGTATGGCTGCGGTCCTTGGCGGCCTCGCGGCCAAGGCGCACGTCGGCCATGGTCGCACGGATCGTCTCGGGGCGTTTTTCTGGGGCCAGGTGGCGCAGGCTGGCATCCTGGGGCAGTTCGACATTCACCGACAGGCGGTCCGCGAACAGCCCTGCCTGCGCCACCAGGTCGGGCGAGGCGTCGGGGATCGTCTTGAGGTGGATGTAGCCCTTGAACCCGTGTTCGATCCGCAGCATCCGCGCGATGCGGACCATGTCGCCCATCGTCTGGTCCGGGCTGCGGATGATGCCCGACGACAGGAACAGCCCCTCGATCATGTTGCGGCGATAGAATTCCAGCGTCAGCCGGACCACCTCCTCCGGAGAGAACCGGGCGCGTTCGACGTTGCTGCTGACGCGGTTGATGCAGTAGGCGCAATCATAGATGCAGAAATTCGTCATCAGGATCTTCAGCAGACTGATGCAGCGCCCGTCCGGCGTATAGGCATGACAGATCCCCGTGCCCCCGGCCGAGCCGATGCCCCCCGACCGCGAATCGCGTCGCGTCGTTCCGCTGGACGCACAGGAGGCGTCGTATTTCGCGGCGTCCGACAGGATCGCCAGCTTGTCCTGCAAGGTGCGCTGTGCCATGCCGGGAAAGATATGTTCCCCATGCGTTCTTCGCAAGGCATCGGGCATGAAACAAATGATGCGGAACCGTCACGGACGCGCGATGGTTGGCTGCGCGTTCATCCGTCAGACGTGATGTGCATCGCAACAGCGAAAGGATATGATCGGGACCATGAACATACGCACCCTCGCCCTTGCGCCCGCCCTTCTTGTCGCCATGGCCTTTCCGGCCTTGGCCGAACGTATTCCGCTGTCCGAGATCTCGCGCTATCTCAACAGCCTGACCACGGTCACGTCCGAGTTCACGCAGATCAACCCGGATGGCACGGTATCGACGGGGACCGTCTATATCCAGCGTCCCGGCCGGGTGCGGTTCGAATACGACAACGACCCGACACTGGTTCTGGCATCGGGCGGCAACGTGGCGATCTTCGACGGCAAGTCGAACGGCGGCCCGCAGCAGTATCCCCTGTCCCAGACGCCGCTGTCGATCATCCTGGACGCCAACGTGAACCTGGGCCGCCAGGGCATGGTCACCGGTCACAGCGAACAGAACAACGGCACCGTCGTCACCGCGCAGGACCCGCAGCGGCCGCAGAACGGCACCATCCAGATGGTGTTCACCGCGCCGACAGAGCTGCGCCAGTGGGTCGTGACAGACGATACCGGCCAGAAGACCACCGTGATCCTAGGAGAGATGTCCAAGGGCGGAACGATCCCCGCCTCGCGCTTCTCGATCCAGTCCGAGGTGCAGCGCCGCTGACCGGCGGCGATTGCATCCTGACAATTGCGTAATTGACGCGCCCCCATGCCGGGGGCAACGCTGCGGCCGACCCCATCCAAGGCCGCAGCCATGCCCCATTCCCGCATCCTGAAACCCGTGCTGATCGGCGGATCGCTGATCCTGCTGATCAACTTTGCACTGCGCGCCAGCTTTGGCGTGTTCCAGATTCCCATCGCACAGGATTTCGGCTGGCCGCGGGCCGAGTTCTCGCTGGCCATCGCGATCCAGAACCTGGCCTGGGGCATCGGCCAGCCGATCTTCGGCGCGATGGCGGAACGCTGGGGCGACCGGTGGGCGATCATCGTCGGCGCGATCCTCTACAGTTCCGGCCTGATCCTGACCGCCTTCGCCACGACCCCCGCCAGCATCCAGCTGCTGGAGATCATCGTGGGCTTCGGCATCGCGGGCACCGGGTTCGGGGTGATCCTGGCCGTGGTCGGCCGGGCCGCCAGCGACGACAACCGCAGCCTGGCCCTGGGCATCGCCACCGCCGCCGGATCGGCGGGACAGGTCTTCGGCGCGCCCCTGGCCGAAGGGCTGCTGGCCTTCTATCCGTGGCAGTCGGTCTTCATCATCTTCGGCGTGATCGTCCTGTCGACGATGCTGTTCCTGCCGATGCTGGGGGACGGCAGGCCCGCGACCCCATCGCAGCTGGAGGAAAGCATGGGCACCGTTCTGCGGCGCGCGTTCCGCGACCCGTCCTTCATGATGATCTTTGCGGGGTTCTTCTCCTGCGGCTATCAGCTGGGCTTCATCACCGCGCATTTCCCCGCGATGATCACCGAGATGTGCGGCCCCATCGATCCCGCCGGCATGCTGGCGGCCCTGGGCATCACCACGACATCGGCGCTTGGGGCGATCGCCATCTCCCTGATCGGGCTGGCCAATATCGGCGGGGCGATCCTGGCGGGGTATCTGGGCAAACGCTATACCAAGAAATACCTGCTGGCGGGCATCTACACGCTGCGCACCATCGCCGCCGCGGCCTTCATCCTGACGCCGATGACGCCTGCCACGGTGGTCGTGTTCTCGCTGGTCATGGGGGGGCTGTGGCTGGCCACGGTGCCGCTGACCTCGGGTCTGGTCGCCTATATCTATGGGCTGCGCTACATGGGGACGCTCTACGGGTTCGTGTTCCTGTCCCACCAGCTTGGATCGTTCATGGGGGTTTGGCTGGGGGGCAAGCTTTACGACGCGTCGGGCGACTATTTCCTGGTCTGGTGGATCGGCGTGGGCATCGGGGCCTTCAGCGCCCTGATCCACCTGCCCGTCCGCGAGGCGCCCTATCGCATCCCCGCGCCCGCCATCTGACGCCGCGGCGCAGACCACCGGACCGTCATTTGACCCGGCGGCGCGCGCGGCCTAGCTATGCTGCGCGCGACCAAAGGACAGATCATGCAGCCCACCCGCACGCCTCACGACCACGCCATCGCCGTCCGCTATCAGCAGGCCTCGGCCGAGGTGCGCGCCCTGCAGCGGCAATGCTATGCGCTGGCCACCCTGCGCCTGCGTGCCGCCGTTGACCAGGCCGGCAGCGGCGCCGGGCTGGCGATCCTCAGCGACATCGACGAGACGATCCTGGACAACAGCGCCGTCATGGCGGCCGCGATGCACAACGAGGGTATGTTCCAGAACATCGACACCTGGCTGCTGTGGGAGCGCGAGGGCAACCCCCACCTGATCCCCGGCGCGGCCGAGTTCTTTGCGCTGGCCGACAGCCTGGGCGTCACGATCTTCTACGTCTCGGACCGGTTCGAGGAGAACAAGCTGGCCACCATCGCGACCCTGTCGCGTCTCGGCCTGCCGCAGGTCTGCGCCGAACAGGTCCTGCTGTTCGGTCCGCCCAAGGCCGCCCGCCGCGCGCAGGTCGAGGACGGGCACCGCATCGTGCTGCAGCTGGGCGACACGCTGCACGATTTCCATGGCGCCTTCGCCGGGGCAGCGCTGGAGGATCAGCACCGCCTGACCGAAGACCACGCCGACCGCTTCGGCCAGGACTGGATCGTCTTTCCCAACGCCGCCCATGGCACCTGGATGGAGGCCGAGCTGCGCCCCTGGGAGCGCGACTAGGGTCGCAGCCGCCGCACCACACGCGACACCGCACGCAGCGGCGCCGTCACGCGCCACGAGGTGCTGGCCAGCAGCTCCGCCTCGCGGGTCGCACCCCAGCGCTGCGCGGCATCGCGTTCTGCACGGGCCGTGGCCAGGTCCTCGCGCAGCCGCGCGCCTTCGGCGGCCATCGCCTCGGCTTCGGCGTTCAGGCGGTCGCGCTCCCTGCGGCGTTCGGCGGTGACACGTTCCACGCGTTCGGCAAGGTCGTCCAGCCGGTCCGCCATGGCGTTCGGGTCGTCCAGTGCGATGGCCAGCCGCAGGCGCTCCTGCATCTCGCGTTCGCGCTGTTCGGTCAGCTGTCGCAACTGGACCGACGCGACGTGCTGGCGCCGCTCAGGACCATTGAACACTCTCCCTACAACGCAACCTGGGTATTACGGCGCTTGGACTTCTGTCTGGCACAGATCAAGTCCTACAGGACCAGCTCGGTTTTTCTGGTTCTATGCCACCCGGTGGAGCCCCATCGTTCAGCCCACACCACCCTGTGAGCTCCAATGACGTGGCTGCTTATGTCGAATGGCGTTGCGCCGCAGGCGTCAAGGCCTACCCGCCCGGACCAGATCGATCAGCAGCAGGTTTCAGCCGTCGCCTAGGCGGCAGCCTGTTGGCCTGCCCTTCCCGGCACGCTATAGCATCGGCCAAAGCATGACGGACTGTCGACCATGCACAAAGGCGGGGCGGGGCAATGAGAATTCTTCTGGTGGGTGCGGGACTGTCCGGTGCCGTGATCGGGCGGGAGCTGGCCGAGGCCGGGCATGACTGCCGCATCATCGACGCGCGCCCCCATATCGCCGGCAATTGCCATACCGAACGCGATGCCGACACCGGCGTCATGATGCATGTCTATGGCCCGCACATCTTCCACACCGACGACGAGGGCGTGTGGGATTACGTCAACCGCTTCGCGCGCTTCATGCCGTTCCAGAACCGGGTCAAGACGACCGCGCAGGGCCGGGTCTATTCGCTGCCGGTGAACCTGCTGACGATCAACCAGTTCTTCGGCACCACCCTGCGCCCCGAGGAGGCGCGCGCCTTCATCGACTCCAAGGCCGACACGACCATCACCGATCCGCAGAGCTTCGAGGAGCAGGCCCTGCGGTTCGTGGGCCCGGAACTCTACGAGGCCTTCTTCAAGGGCTACACCGAAAAGCAGTGGGGCTGTTCGCCGACCGAACTGCCGGCGTCGATCCTCAAGCGGCTGCCGGTGCGGTTCAACTATGACGACAACTATTTCTTCCACCGTTTCCAGGGGATGCCGCAGGACGGCTATACCGCGATGGTCGCGGCCATCCTGGACCATCCGCGGATCACGGTCGAACTGGGCACCGAATACACCGCCGAGATGGCGGCAGAGGCCGATCACGTCTTCTGGTCGGGGCCGCTGGACGGATACTTCGACTATCGTCTTGGCCGCCTTGGCTATCGGACGCTGGATTTCGAACGCTTTAGCCATGACGGCGACTATCAGGGCTGTGCGGTGATGAACTACGGCGACCGCAACGTGCCCTATACCCGCATCACCGAGCACAAGCATTTCAGTCCCTGGGAGAGCCACCAGGGGTCCGTCTGCTATCGCGAATACTCCCGCGCGGCAGAACCGGGCGACACGCCTTATTACCCGATCCGCCTGGTCGAGGAGAAATCCCTGCTGGAGCAGTATGTCGACCTGGCCCACGCCACCCCCGGCGTGACCTTCGTGGGCCGCCTCGGCACCTATCGCTACCTAGATATGGACGTGACGATCAGAGAGGCGCTTGATGCGGCTGGAGTCTTCACGCGCGGAATAGAAACCGGGGCGACATTCCCGGCCTTCGTCGCCCCGCCTCTTTGATGCGGGGCGCGGCGTCGGTTAGAGAGAAGAGTGCAACTTAACTCCATGGCTCTTCATCGTGTCAGCAAAGCGCTGGAACCGTATGCGATAGGTGGCCTTGGTCCGGGCGACCGTCTCTGCGGTGACTCTGTGCCGGATTGCGTGCTGTATACCCTCGGCCTCCAACTCGTCCAACGTCATGCGTGGCAAGTCAAAGAAGTCGGTTAGTTCGGCCACGCGATTGTCCTGAGCTAGGAAAATTCCAGGTCGCCCCACCTGCAGGGCAGCGACTCCGCCGTGGAAGCGATCGCCGATGTAGATATCGTGATTCAGCGCGACTTGGCGCCACGCTGCGGTTTCGGAAAAATAGTAGTAATTGCGCATGTTCAACGGTACGCCCGCCGCTTGGCCTAGGAGGCGATTCAGCGCGTCGCGGTCACCTGTGCTGGTCGCATCATTAAAAGAACCTCCCTCCTCGATAAGCTTTCCGTAGGCGAAGAACTCGTCTTGAAAGACGTACGAGGCATCGGCGCCCTTCATGGCACGGGCAAGTTGCCGACCACGGTCGAAATGGCGACCTTTTCGAACAGTTAGATAACCAGCAGTCAAGATCTTCGCTGACGCTCCAGCCCGATGGGCAGCGGTATGGTCAATGGACATAATCGACTGCGGGAAAACATACATGCTGGGACAACCGAGCGCCTGCGCGCGCTCGAAGCCATTCCGATGCAGCCAAGCCTCGGTCTGCGCCCCCCGAACGCCGAAGACAACAGCGCGTCGATTGTAGATGTCCAAAATCTCCTGCACCGACGGATGGAGTTCGGACAGGGCGTGACTTCCCTGCATCCCTGCGCCCAGCACCATGAAGGGTACGCCGTTGCCAATCACATTCAGCGCATCACGCAGTCGTGTCAGGTCGCGGGTCGGTGAAATGAAATTGGCAGCAGACAGGACGATCAGGTCGAAGTGCCTTGGAAGAAGGTCCCTAAGCCGGTCGCCGAAAATCCTATGCAGGGTACCTAGGTTGGCAAATGCGGATTGCCGACGATTGCACTGGAAAATGCGGGCTGGAGCCTCACCATGCACCAAATTGCCGCGGTTGCTGGTCAGCGATTGGGTATCCTTGAGATCGACCAGTCGATCCGTGACCGAATGCCGCAGCCCCGAGGTGTTCGGAAGCCGTATCTCCGGCAGATAGGTCGAGGTTCCGGGGCCGTGAAACAAGATTCTCATAATTGCTTTCCTGCTAGTCGAAGTTCGACAGGGCTATTATGCCGTGCGTCTATGTAGATCGGCCGATGAGAGCCAGTCCAGAAGAGGAGCAGCCAGCGCCTGCCGTCGCGCATCAGTGACTAGATCTGGCAATGCGGCCTCGGCCGCCGAAAAGTCGTCGATAGGTCGCAGCCGGCTCATGTCGTCCAGATCGGGATAGAAAGGCGCGTCGCCTGTCATGCGGTCCAGCATCGTAGCGATGGAAGAGAAACGATCTGCAAGCCGCGCGCGGTTAGTGGGGCCGAACATCTCGACATCGCCATCGCCGGGATGCCGGACCCGCGTGCGGGCCGAAGTCAGCCAACGAACTATTTCAGCCGCTTGATCTCGCGGCAGTTCCAAGATGGCGCGGCGCCCAATCTCGGCGAAGGCACTGGGAACCGAAGGGTTCTGGTCCCGAGGAATGTGCAACCCCGCCGGAAAAGCTAAGGATGAATGACGCATGAAATCGACAATCGATCCGCCCTGCTTCCGAACCTCATCGAAATTGCGCAGCACGAGGTGGGCGCTTGGAAAATGCCGCATCCATCCTTCGATCATGGCAACCTGTTGGAAATGCGCGCTGTCCAGATACTCGTCCAAGCCACTATCAGACAATCGCTCGACCCGTGCACCGAACTTCAGCCGCTGACGATGCCATGACGACAGGTATTCATCCGGCCGGCGCAGGTTGCAATAGATGGTCACATCGTAGCTTGCAAAACGCTTGGCCAGCCGCGTGACGCCGCTTGCTGTCGCCGTCATTCCCAGCAGCGCGAATACCTCGGAACAAAGAATGACAGATTCGGGCTGCAATTCGTGGATTTGATTGTGGAGAAACTGCAGCATCTGAAAGCCACTGGGAGGGGCTGGATAATATGGCGGAATGCCGTGGCCATCGTCCTCGTTTTTAAGACGCAGTGCCAAGGCGTTGTGCGGTTCAATAATGTTCAGACTATCGCCTGCAGTGGACCGGTCGCGCCCGGCCCGTATCACGGCCAGATTGCGGGAAAGCCCTTGAGATTCAATCGAAGGGTACAGAATACCTGCGTTGAGCAGCGCCAAATAGTTCGACGACAGGAAGCTCTGGATAGACGATGAGCCGGTCTTGAAATGACCGATAAAAATGACAAGCTTCAAAACTGAACCGATCGTTTATGGGAACGCTTATTTAGCGATTACGGTCTTACAATATTGGGGCGGAAGGCAATGCCGCGCAAGATTGCCTTATAGATCGCAACTCTCATCGCACGTGGGACGTGACCACGCTTCATCTGCCCCCGGACGCCATAGGCATAGGCCAGAACGCCCATCAGGCCCATCTCGCGCCGGCGCCATGAGGTTTCATTGCGAGCCCCGTACTTGAACTTCCACAGGCTTTTATCGTCGACCAGGCCGAAGTTGACGCCCCGGTTGTCGGGCGTGTCGTGGACCACGACGCTTTCGGGCACGAAGATGCCCGGATAGCTGCGCGCGATGCGGCGGGTGTATTCGGCATCGTCGAACCAGATGAAGTAGTCCGCGATTGGCAGGCCGTGTTCGCTGACGGCCCAGCGCGGGATCATCACCGACACGAAGGACGCGCTGTCCACCAGCGCCCAGGCACTGCCCGGCCGCACGAAGCGTGCCCAGTCCCACACGGTACGCGGACAGTTCATCTCGCACAGCGATCCGTCGATCCACTCGACCCGCGAACAGGCAAAGCTGGGGCGCCAGCCGTTATCGGCCTGGAAACCCGTCAGGGCCCGATGCAGGGATTGCAGGGCGTCCGGTCGGGGATAGGCATCGTCGTCCGACACCCAGAAATACTGCGCGCCCATCTGGTAGGCTGCCTTGATCCCGGCATGAAACCCGCCCGCCCCGCCGACATTCGCCGGCAGCCGCAGGTGGCGGATGGTCGGGTCGGCGTCGGCCCGTGCCTGCACCAGCGCCGCGGTGTCGTCGGTCGAGGCATTGTCCACGACCAGCACGATGTCGGGGCGCATGGTCTGCGCCGCCAGCGCATCCAGCACCGCCATCAGCTTGCCCGAGCGGTTGAAGGTGACAATGACCGCAGCCGTCTTGTTCAGGACGCTCATGCCGCGTCCCCCTGGGCAAGACGGCGATAGACGGGCATCAGCACCTCCTCGGCGGTCGGATCGGCGGTCAGACGCGTCCACGCAGCCTGCAGGGCGTCCTTGTGGCGCGCCAGGGTGCCTGCATCGCGCCACATCGCATCGACTGCGGCCACGGTGCCCGCCACGGCCGCACGCGGCGCCAGCGGCACCAGCAGGCCGTCGGGCAGCACCTCGTCCTGGGATCCGACGCGGGTCGAGATGGGGATGCAGCCATGGGCCACGGCCTCGTAGCAGACCAGCGCCAGACCCTCGTTGTTCGAGGGAAGAAGCAGGATGTCGGACCGTTCCAGCAGGGCCGGAATGTCAGTATTGCCGGGCAGCAGGTCGACCTTGGACGACAGACCGTTCTTGCGCAGAAGGCGCGTCAGCGTGCCGTCATAGGGACCTTCGCCGACGATGGTCGCGGTCAACGTGACGCCGTTCCGCCCGGCCCAGGCATTCAGCGCGCGCAGGGCCTCGACCACCACAACCGGTCGCTTCTGATAGAACAGCCGCCCGATGAAGCAGGCATGCAGCGTTTTCTGTCCCGCCTGCAGGCGCAGCGGCGGCAGCGCATCGTTGTTCTTGCGGTCCAGCATGCGGCCCAGGACGACCTTGCCCGCCGGGGCATGGAACCGGTCGCGGAAATAGCGGACCAGTTCTCCGCTGATGACATGCTGCATGTCCAGATAGTTGGACCACACGCCCGAGATCCGCGGATAGCCGCCATTCGCATGTTCGACGATATGCGTGCTGTCGATCGTCTGCACCCACGGCAGGTGCATGCGCAGCATGGTCAGGCTTTCGTAGAGCGGCGTGCAATGGTGGATGTGCACAGCGCGGATGTTTTCCGCCATCGCCAACCGCTGGACATAGCGCGGCCACAGGTGGTGCGGCAGATAGCGATCCAGCCGGATGAAGGTCAGGTCCGGATGGTCGGGCAGCTTGTCCGCCAGCCGCTGCAAGGCCGGAACCGACGCCACGACGAACACCCGCAGCCCGGCCGCTAGCGCCCAGCGCATGGTGTCGAAGCCCAGTTTCTCGGCGCCGCCCATCTCCAGCCAGTGCATGCCGATCAGGATGGCGGGACGCTTGTCGCTGTCGGGCGTCACGGGCGCGGGCAACAGGGCCGAGCCATCGCCCAGGGGCACGGCCGTCTGGTCCGTGCGTCGGTCGGCCTGCCGCTTGCGGGCCATCTCGGCACCATAGCGGACCTGTTCGTACCACAGCGGGCTGGCCCGGAACAGCGCGCCCAAGCCGCGCATGGGCCTCCAGAGCGCATCGATCTGCTTGATCTCTCCGGGCAGAGGCAGGCGCGGGATGGCCAGGCGGATGGTCACCTGCGGCGCGCCGTCATAGGCGCCCGGCCGGGTCAGGGTGCCCAAATAATCCGCACCCAGGTCCTGGGGACGCGGATTGTGCGGACCCTCGATCACCTCGGGGGCGGCCCAGATCGGGTTGTTGCCCTGCGACAGGACGAAGAACAGCTGCTGCGTGGGAAACAGCAGCTCATAGATCGCACGGGCCTCGGCGATGCCGGCGGTCAGATGGGCCACCAGCGCAGGATCTGCGGGCGTGTGCGAGGCAAGGTCGGACATGGGCGAGGTCAATCCGTCTGTCGGGAGGAAGGGTCAGTCGATCAGACGCAGCAGATAGGCCCCATAATCGTTCTTGGCAAACTTTGCCGCACGCGCGCGCAGCTGGTCAGGCGAGATCCAGCCGGCCTCGAAGGCGATCTCCTCGGGGCAGCCGGTCTGCAGACCCTGGCGGTTCTCCAACGTGCGCACGAAGTTGCCCGCATCCAGCAGGCTGGCATGGGTGCCGGTGTCCAGCCAGGCAAAGCCGCGGCCCATGCGTTCGACGGTCAGCGACCCGTCATGCAGATAGCTTTCCAGAAGGGTCGTGATCTCCAGCTCTCCGCGATCGGAGGGCTGGACGGCGCGGGCCCGTTCCGGCGCGGTGCCGTCCAGGAAATAGAGCCCCGTCACGGCATAATCCGACGGCGGCACGGGGGGCTTTTCGACGATGGCACGGGCCCGCATCTGGTCGTCGAAATCGACGACGCCATAGCGTTCCGGGTCCGACACGCGATAGCCGAAGACCGTGCCGCCCCCGTCGCGCGCATCTGCGGATGCCAGCAGCTCCGGCAGACCGTGCCCGAAGAAGATGTTGTCGCCCAGCACCATCGCGGACGGTGCGCCCGCCAGGAAATCCTCGGCCAGGATATAGGCCTGCGCCAGGCCGTCGGGGCTGGGCTGCACGATATAGGTGAAGCTGATTCCCCACTGGCTGCCGTCGTCCAGCAGGCGGCGGAACTGATCCTGATCCTCGGGGGTGGTGATGATCGCGATCTCGCGGATGCCGGCAAGCATCAGGACGCTGATCGGATAGAAGATCATCGGCTTGTCGTAAAGCGGCAGCAGCTGCTTGGACACGCCCATGGTGATCGGATACAGCCGGGTGCCCGATCCGCCGGCCAGAATGATGCCCTTGCGCTGTGTCATGCCTTGTCCTTCAGTTGATCCAGAACGCGGGCCAGCCCGACCCGCCAGTCGGGACGCGCGATCCCGAAATCCCGCGCGATGCGTCCGCAATCCAGCCGCGAATTCAGCGGGCGCGCGGCGGGCGTCGGATAGTCGGATGACGGGATGTCCGCCACCTGCGCAGCCAAGCCCGCCTGCGCCATGATCTGGCGCGCGAAATCGGCCCAGGAGGCGTCGGGTGTGCCCGCGAAATGATAGATCCCGCCCGTGGTGTCGGGCCGATCGCGCATCACGCGGATCATCCGCACGCAGGCGGCCGCGATGTCGGCGGCAGGCGTCGGCCCACCGATCTGGTCGGCCACAACGGTCAGGCGGTCGCGTTCCGCGCCAAGGCGCAGCATCGTCTTGACGAAATTCGCGCCGTGGGCAGAGAACACCCAGGAGGTCCGCATCACGGCCCAGGCTCCGCCCGCGGCGGCCACGCCCTGCTCTCCGGCCAGCTTGGTCGCGCCATAGACGCCCAAGGGCGCGGTCGGGGCATCCTCGGCCCGCGGCTGGTCGCCCGATCCGTCAAAGACGTAATCGGTCGAGATGTGCAGGAACGGGATGCCCAGATCCGCGCAGGCCCGCGCCATCGCGGCAGGCGCGTCGGCATTGACCAGGCGGGCGGTGTCCGGGTCCGTCTCGGCCCGGTCCACGGCGGTGTAGGCGGCAGCATTGATGACCGCACGCGGACGCGCCGCACGGATCAGGGCGGCGCAGGCGGCGGGGTCGGTCAGATTGGCCCGGTCGCGGCCCGCAAAGGTCGCATCGGGCGCCAGCGTGGCCAGTTCCCGTGCGACTTGGCCGGTGCGGCCAAAGACCAGCAATCCCTGCATCACGCAGTTCCCAGGCGCTTGCCCACGCCGTCGCGGTCCAGCAGCGGCTGCCACCAGTCGCGATTGGCCAGATACCATTCGACGGTGCGGCGCAGCCCCTCCTCGACCGTCACGGACGGGCGCCAGCCCAGTTCGGTGCGGATGCGCGTCGGGTCGATCGCATAGCGGCGGTCATGGCCCGGACGGTCGGTCACGAAGGTGATCAGGTCCGCATGCGGCGCGCCCGCGGGGTGCAGCTCGTCCATATGCGCGCAGATGGTGCGGACCAGGTCGATGTTGGTGGCCTCGTTCTCTCCGCCGATATTGTAGCTGCGGTTCAACTGGCCCTTTTCCAGGACCAGCAGCAGCGCATCGGCGTGATCCTCGACATAGAGCCAGTCGCGGATGTTGCCCCCGTCGCCATAGACCGGGATCGGCTGGCCCGACAGCGCCTTGAGGATCACCACAGGCACCAGCTTTTCGGGGAAATGATAGGGGCCGTAATTGTTCGAACAGTTCGTCAGCACGACGGGCAGGCCATAGGTTTCGGCCCACGCGCGGGCCAGATGGTCGGACCCCGCCTTGCTGGCCGAATAGGGACTGCGCGGGTCGTAGGGCGTGGTTTCGGTGAACTGCCCCGTCTCGCCCAGCGACCCGAAGACCTCGTCGGTCGAGATGTGGTGGAACCGAAAGCTGTCGGGGCGCCCTTGGGCCGTCCAGTAGGCGCGGGCGGCCTCCAGCATGTTGAACGTGCCGATCACGTTCGTCTCCACGAAGGCCGCAGGGCCGTCGATGGACCGGTCCACATGGCTTTCCGCTGCCAGGTGCATGATCGCGTCGGGGCGGTGCTGCGCCAGGATGCGGTCCAGCGCCGCGCGGTCGCGGATGTCGGCCTGCTCGAACGCGTAGCGGTCGGACTGCGCGGCCTCGGCCACGTTTTCCAGGTTCGCGGCATAGGTCAGCGCGTCCAGGTTCACGACATGATGCCCACGTGCGATCGCCAGGCGAACGACGGCAGAGCCGATGAATCCGGCGCCGCCGGTGATCAGGATCTTCATGCCTGCTCCTCAAAGACGAAGGGCGATTTCAACTCTGCCAGCGGCTGCGCATCCCGATCCTTGTCGGACAGCAACGGATCGGCGACGTCCCAGTCAATGCCGACGCTGTCCCAAGCCACCGCCCCGTCCGACGCGCGGTCGTAATGGGCCGTGCATTTGTAGACGATCTCGGTATCGGGTTCGCGGGTGACGAAGCCGTGAAGGAAGCCTGCAGGAATCCACAGCTGGCGGCCGTTCTCGAAGCTCAGCTCGGTCCCGAACCATTGGCCATAGGTCGGGCTGCCCACGCGGACGTCCACCGCCACGTCGAACAGCCGGCCACGCCCGCAGCGCACCAGCTTGCCCTGCGCGAAGGGGGGCGACTGATAATGCAGACCCCGCAGCGTGCCGGTCTGCGCGGACATTGAATGGTTGTCCTGCACGAACTCGGGCAGCACGACCCCGGCATCGGCCAGCGTCCTGCGATTCCAGCTTTCCGAGAAGAAGCCGCGCGCATCGCCATGACGGGCCGGCGTCAGCAGCAGCACTCCGGGCAGCGGGGTTGTTTCGATCTGCATCTTTGCCTCGGGCGGTTGTCCTGCACGATGTCTAGGGGCATCGACGCGCCTTGTCAGCCCCGTCCGGCACGGAAAACCAGCATGGGTGGCGGTTGCTGCACAAATGCCCTTCGTGGTATCGCGCGGTCGGACCCGGCCGCAGCATGCCGGCAGATGACATGATCGGCACGCCATGGCCCATACCCGACCCTCGATCGCCGCCGTGGTGGTCACGCACAACCGGCTGGACAAGCTGACCGTCACGGTCGCGCGTCTGCTGGACCAGCCGATCGATCACGTGATCGTGGTCGACAATGCCTCGACCGACGGGACCGCCGACTGGCTTTCGGCGCTGGACGACCCACGCCTGCGCGTCCATCGCAGCGCCACGAACCAGGGCGGGGCGGGCGGGTTTTCCGTCGGCATGCAGCTTGCGCGAGACG